>JAKFDG010000079.1:0-25743 GCA_036677285.1 Pseudoxanthomonas sp. | reverse complement strand
CAGCGCCGGCCAGCGTAGTCGAGGTCCATTTCGACGCCATAGGTCTTGCGCATGCGACGCCACTGTTACGCGAAGACGTTGCTTTGTGGTGATGATCGCCTGAGCGCGGTTTGGTCGCGGCCTCATGCGAAATCAATCCTCCCGCATCTCCAGGTTCAGCGCGCGCGCGATGGATTCCCACGATACGTACTTGTAGTTCTGGTTTTCCACAGGCATCACGTTGCGGCCGTCTTGCGCGATCATCGCGCCGTGCTCGAAGCCGGGCCCCAGGTTGCGGCTGCTGATTTCAAGGCCGTCGGTTTCGGAAATGCCGTCTATGCCGCGCAGCGGATCGGCGACCACTGCGAACGAGCCCAGGTACTCCTGCTTGCCCTCGCGCCGGTACACCGCATAGGTGTCGTTGCCCTGGCTGGAGACCACGATGTAGCCGCGCCCGCCGCCCAGGTCGTAGATGCCCAGACCTTCGAAATCGTCCTTCACCGCCGGGTTGTCGACGATCTTCTGCACGGCGGTCCTGGCATCGCCACCGTCCGCTTCGGCCGACATGCGCCACAGGCCCACGTCTTCCTCGTCCACGTACAGCGCACCCGACGCATCGTCGGCCACGCAACCCTCGGTCTGCGAATCGAAGTCCATATCGCGGACCAACTTCGTGCTGACACGACCATTGGAGCCAGCCAGCAGTTCCCACTGGCGCTTGCGGGTGTCGTCGCCATTGATGAAGACGTAAGTGCGCTGGTCCTTCGGACTGCGGTACATGCACAGGCCGTAGGGGTCGCCCAGGCCGGTGGGCTGGACGCCGTCGGCGACGTTCACCAGTTCGCGCTTCTCGGTATCCAACGCGTAGATGGCGATGGATTTGTCGGTTCGGTTGCTGGCGGTGACCAGCACCACCTTCTTCCCGCCGAGTTCGAAGTCCTCGCGCAGGTCGACATTGTTCATCTTGCCATCCGGCAGGAACTGAACCACCTTGCCTTGCATGTCGTAGACGTACACGCCGGCCTTCTTGTCGGTGGCGATCACCAGGCTCTTCGACGGATCGCCGGGGTGGGCCCAGATGGCCGGATCGTCGGCGGCATCGCCGTAGCTGTTGGCCGGCGCGGTTTCCACGAAGGGGGTGACTGTCGCGACTTTGGGTTTGGCGCTGTTGTCGGCGACGGGCGCAGAGTCGAGTGGCAGGTTCAGCGTTTTGGCGATGTCGTCCATGGCCAGCGCCTTGTAGTTGGAACCGTCCTCGTCGGTGACCAGCAACATGCCGTGCGGGAACGAGGGGCCATGGGCGTCGCCGGTCGCGAACAGCGGGCCGGGTTCGCCTATCGCTTCGGAACTGCCGGGCGCGGCGACCGTGAATGCGCCGAGGAAAGCATCGTTGTTCGCACGGTCATAGACATTGACCTGGCCGTTGGAGGTGTCCGACGCGATCAGCCATTGCCGGCCGTCTCCGTCGTAGATCGCCACCCCGCCGCTCTCCTCTTCGATATGGCCCAGCCTGGGCGCATCGACGATGGTCGCCGAGACATCGGCTTCCGGATCGGCATTGAAGCGCCACAGCCCCACGGTTTCTTCAGATGCGTACACATGCCCCAAGGCGTCAGCCGCGCATTGCTTGAGCGGTGAGGGCACGTTGATACGACGCACCTGGCGCGCGTCGAGTTCGCCGTCGGGCGTGGAATAAAGGATCTGCTGGTCCACTTCGCCGCCATCGCCGACGATGAACGCGTACAGCGCACTGTCCAGCGGATTGCGGAACAGGCACACGCCTTCGGCGGCGAATCCCAGCGGCAGCGGACGCGCGCCGACCTCGGCAAGCTTCGGCCCTTTCATGGTGAACAGGCGCAGGCTGTTGGTAGTGGTATCGATGGCGGCCACCACCGTGGCGCTGCCCTTGCCGAGCGGGACGTCGTAGGCCACGTCCACGGCGGCGACCTCGCCCGAAGAGGTGGTGCCGACGCGCTTGCCGGACAGGTCGTAGACCTCCAGGCCGCCCAACGCGGCGGTGGCCACGATGCGACCGCGTTCGGAGTGCGCGGCATCCTTCACCAGCACCGCTGCATTGGCTTCGCCGCTCGCGGTGGGCTGGGTCTGTCGTTTCGCCGTCACCAGCGGAATTTCCTGGGCCTGGGCGAACCTGCAACAAAGCGCCAAGCCGATGGACGCCGCCAGGACGGTCGGGAGCGTGAGCTTCATGTTTCCTCCTCGGGACTACGCGCCTGTCATCAAGCGTGAATATGTGGTGGGCAAGATCACATACGGAAAACGCTTTTGCAAGAGAAATTCCAAATGTGTTGCAATTTGGAATGTTTGTTCGTAGTCTCTGCGGCAACCGCCCGGTCCAGGCCATCGCCTGGTCGTTTGCGGACGTCCTCGGGAGGGACTCGACCATGCGTACGATCCACAGAAATGCGCTGACTGCTTTGATTCTGAGCGCCCTGGCGACCGCACCGGGCCATGCTCTGGCCCAGGATGCGACTGCCGCGCCTGCGCCCCAGGACGACGAGGTGACCGACCTGCAATCGGTGGTCGTTACTGGCGAAATCCAGTACCGCAACCGCACCGAAACCACCGCGCCGGAACTGGTGTACGGCCAGGAATTCTTCGCCCAGTTCGAACCCGTTTCGGTCGGCGACCAGCTGCGCAGGGTGCCGGGCGTGGCCTTCACCAGCGATATCGGCGAATCCGATTCGCCGCAGCTTCGTGGCCTTGGCCAGGGCTATACCCAGGTGCTGGTCAACGGCCGTCCCATCCCGGGCGCGGGCAACGATCGCACCGTGTTCGTCGACCGCATCCCGGCCGAGATCATCGACCGCATCGAGATCGTGCGTTCGCCCAGTGCCGACATCGACAGCCAGGGCGTGGGCGGCACGATCAACATCATCCTCAAGGACGGCGAGAGCCTGCCGCCGGGCGTGATCGCGCGCGTCGGCGCCACCTACGACGTCGATGCCGGCAAGACGCGCGGCAATGGCTCGGTTTCATGGTCCGGACGAAATGACGCGGACACGGTCTTCTACTCGCTCACCCTTGATGCGCAGGAGCGCTTCAACAACAAGGACGTGGTGGAAGAGGTGTTCGAGAGCGATTCGGTCGGATTCGACGACGAGGTGGCGCGCCATGGCGACGGCCGCCGCCTGGTGCAGTACGACAACCCCGGCCAGTCGGTCGCGGTGGAGCGTGTGGAGGAACAGGACAGCCGGGATTCGCGCGACCTGTCCTTCAATGGCGACGTGACCTGGAAGATCTCCGAGGATTCCAGCCTGCGCCTGGATGCATTCGTGCTGAGTACCAGCCGCGACGAACACCAGGACACGCAGGTCTACGAGGGCGACGGCAGCGTCGGCGGACTGGACCTGGACAACCCGGAACTGGAATTCCAGGACGCCGACTTCAACCAGGACAGCTTCGGTTTCGGCGCCGAATACCAGAGGACCTTGAGCGAGGTCAGCAAGTTCGACCTGCAGGCCAGCTATAGCAACTTCACCGACGACAGCGTGGAAGCGACCTTCGAGGAAACCAACGACAACCTGGTGACCCGCGAGGCGATCGACGCCGACGACAGCGAGTGGACCGGCGGCATTTCCTACACGCGGCAGCTGCCCGGTTTCGCCAAGTCCATGGGCATCAACAACGTGGAAATGAAAGTGGGCCTGTCCGGGAAAATGAAGGATCGCGACTACCGCCTGACCGTGGACGACGACCTGGACGACGAGGAAGAATTCACCCGCAACGACGGTCGCTTCCACTACGAGGAACGCCGGCTGGACGCCTACGCGCGCCTGAAGTGGGAGATCAATGACGCAGTGACCCTGGAAACCGGCCTGCGCGCGGAAAGCACCGAGACCGAGCAGGACTTCAGCAACGAACTGTCCGAGGGCGGGGTGCTGGACGAGACCATCGTGGGCGACGCCGATGGCAGCGAATTCATGTGGAACCCGTCGGCGCACCTGCAGTGGAAGCTCACCGACAACGACCAGCTGCGCTTCAGCGTGGCGCGTACCGTGCGCCGTCCCGGCATCGACCAGCTGATTCCTTCCTACGCGCTGGAATCGCCCGGCGACGAGGATGTGACGATCGGCAACCCGGATCTCGCGTTCGAATCCTCCTGGGGCCTGGACCTGGGCTACGAGCGCCGTTTCGGTGGTCGTGGCGTGTTCGGCGTCAACGTGTTCACCCGCGACATCTCCGACCTGATCGGTTTGGTCAACACCGGACTCGGCGTCGACGAGATCGGCCTGGATCCGGAAGACTTCCCGGGCAACCTCTACACCTTCCGGAACATTGGCGACGCCAAGACCCACGGCATCGAGTTCGACCTGTCCACGCCACTGGACTTCATCGGCCTGGAGGAAACCGGCGTGTTCGCCAACTACACGCGGCTATGGTCCGACCGCGACAATCCGGCTGGCGGCGGCGAGATCGAGATCGACTACCAGCCGAAGTACGTCTACAACGTCGGCATCACCCAGAACATCCCCAGCTGGGACATGAGCTTCGGCTTCAGTTACCAGAAGCAGGGCGAGTCTCGCTTCGTCACCTATGGCGAGATCGAGAGCCAGCTGTACGATGGCAACCTGGAGTTCTTCGTCGAGAAGCGCCTGGGCGACAGCTGGGTGCTGCGCCTGACCGGCAACAACCTGCTGGATGCCGAAAGCCTGCAGGCCGAAGCCGGCTTCGATGGCGACAATGGCGCCGAGATCCTGGCCAACCAGGCGGCCTACGACGTGGACGCGTTCGAAGTGGAACGCGAGGAATCCTCACCGAAGTGGACGCTGACCTTGCGCGCGGTGTTCTGAGCCGAAGCGCCAAGCGGTCGCGAAAAACCATGGCGCCCCTCGGGGCGCCATTTTTATGCGGTGAACTTCAGCCGTCGCGAAATGTCGTGGTCAGAGCGCGATCGGCGCGCCTGCCCTGACCGATTCGGCGGCCGCTTCGGCCAGGGCCAGCGCGGCCACGCCATCGGCGTAACCGACCGCTGCGTCGGCGCCATCCAGCATGTCGGCGAAGTGCTCCATCTCGCGGCGGTACGCTTCGGCATAACGGTCCAGGAAGAAATTCTGGAAACGGTCGGCGGCGGCGCCGTTCTCGCTCCAGACCTGCACCGTGCTTTCGGTGACGTTGTCGGCGCGGACCATGCCGGCCGAGGCGTAGGCCTCGATGCGCTGGTCGTAGCCGAAGCCCGAGCGGCGGCTGTTGGAGATCACGCAGAGCTTGCCCGAAGCGGTCTTCAGCAAGGTGCGCGCGGTGTCCACGTCGCCAAGCTTGCCGATCTCGGGATCCACCAGGCAGCTGCCTGCGGCATAGACCTCCACGACGTCCTCGCCCAGCAGCCAGCGGGCCATGTCGAAGTCGTGGATCGCCATGTCCTTGAACAGGCCCCCGGAGACGGCGACGTAGGAAGGCGGGGGAGGGCTGGGATCGTTGGAGGTGATCTGCAGGGTTTCCAGCTTGCCGATCACGCCGCTGTCCAGCCGTGCCTTCAAGGCCTGGAAATTGGGATCGAAGCGGCGGTTGAACGCCAGCAGCATTTTCGCCTTCGACAGTTCGCCTGCGGCGCCGCGCGCGCGCGCCAGGTCCTGGTCGATGGGCTTCTCGCAGAAGATCGCCTTGCCCGTGGCCGCGGCGCGCACGCTGTAGTCCAGGTGGGTGTCGGTGGAACTGGCGATGATCACGCCGGCAATGGAAGGATCGTCCATCGCCTGGTCCAGGGTCAGCACCGCAGTGCCGTGTTCCTGCGCCAGCGACTGCGCCGAAGCCTCGATGGCGTCGACCACGCCGGCCAGTTCAATGCGCGCATTGAAGGCGGCGTTCTTTGCATGGATACGGCCGATGCGTCCGGCGCCGATCAGTACGACCTTGTGCATGTGCGGGGTCCTTGTCTCAGAGATGGATGACGGCGTTGTTGCGCATCGACGCTTCGCAGGCCTCGGCCAGCACCAGCGCGGCGACGCCATCGGCGTAGTCCACCAGCGGCTCGGCACGGCCGTGCACGACGTCGGCGAAATGATGGATCTGGTCGCGGTAGGCGTCGCGGTAGCGCCCGGCGAAACCCGGGAAGATCGGCGCGCCGGCCACCCTGTCCTCGGTCAGCGTTTGCAGGGTGTCGGCTTGGGCGTTGCCGGCGCTGAGCATGCCGGTGGAGCCGAAGGCCTCGATGCGCTGGTCGTAGCCGTAGCCGCTGCGGCGGGTGTTGGATATCACGCACAGGCGTCCACTCGCGGTCCTGAGCACGGTGCGCGCGGTGTCCACGTCGCCGAGGCGGCCGATCTCCGGATCCACCAGGCAACTGGCGGCGGCATAGACCTGCACCGGTTCCTCGCCGAGCAGCCAGCGCGCCATGTCCAGGTCGTGGATGGTGAAGTCCTTGAACAGCCCGCCGCTGGTGGGGATGAAACCGGGCGGGGGCGCGGCCGGATCGTGGTTGATCAGCTGCAACGATTCCAGCCTGCCCACCGCGCCGTCCCGGAGTTTCTGCCTGAGCGCCTTGAAATGCGGATCGAAGCGTCGGTTGAAGCCGAGCAGGAAGCGCGCGCCGGCGAAGCGCGGCTGCGCCTGCAGCACTTTCTCCAGGTCCAGGTCGATGGGCTTTTCGCAGAACACCGCCTTGCCAGCGTCCACCGCGGCCAGCGCATGGGCAAGGTGCTGGTCGGTGGAGCTGCACACCAGCACGCCCTTCACCGAAGGATCGGCCAAGGCCTGTTCCAGGCTGGCGTCGGTAGCGCCGAAGCGCTGGCACATCGCCTGGGCCGCTTGCGGACGCGGATCCACCACGTACTTCAGCCGCAAGCCGGGATGCTGCGCCGCGTTGGGTCCATGCACCTGGCCCATGCGACCTGCCCCGACCAGCGCTACATCGATTCGCTCCACGATCGCCCCCGCGGGCGGCTCGGCCCGGTGAATGGAAGTTCTATTCTATTTCATATTGTAATAGAATTTCCAAGAAAATACTTTATATTCCATCTGCCGGCGCAACCGGTTCCACCCCACACAAGGAGCGGCTGCATGGCCGAATCGAACACTCCGCCGACCAGCGCAGAGGATCTGCGCGCGGCGATCCTGGTCCGTTACGAGTCGCTCAGCAAGCGTCTGCAGCAGATCGCGCGCTACGTGCTCGACGAACCGAACGCGGTCGCCCTGGAGACGCTGGCGGTGCTGGCCGAGCGTACCGGAGTGCAGCCCTCGGCGATCGTGCGTTTCGCCAAGTCGTTCGGCTTCGATGGCGCCACGCAGATGCAGCGCCTGTTCCGCGATGGATTGCTCTCCGGCACCGCGCCGCTGGGCTACAGCGAGCGCGTGCGCGAGTTCGCCCAGAGCGTGGAAGGCAAGGCGGTCGGCGACCCGGGGCAGGTGCTGGGCGAGTTCGTGGAGGGCAATGTGCTGGCCCTGCAGAACCTCGGCAAGATCGTCGGCCGCGACGACCTGGCCCACGCGGTGAAGCTGATTTCGCAGGCGGAAACCGTGTACGTAGCCGGCTTCCGGCGTTCGTTCCCGGTGGCGGCCTATCTGGCGTACTCGCTGCTGCAGGTGGACAAGCGCACGGTTTTCATCGACAGCCTCGGCGGCATGTCGCTGCAGCAGGTACATGCCATCACCGCCAGGGACCTGCTGATAGCGGTCAGCTATCACCCGTACGCGGAGGAGGCGGTGCACGTGGTCGACGCGGCGGTGGAGCGCGGCTGCAAGGTGCTGTCGATCAGCGACAGCCTGGTCAGTCCGGTGGCCAAACCGGCCACGTTGGTGCTGCAGGTGCGCGAGGCGGAAATCCGCAAATTCCGTTCCCTGTCCGCCTCCATGTGCCTGGCCCAGGCGCTGGTGATTTCCTATGCCTTCGCCGCAAGTCCGGCCGCAGGCGCAAGAAAGAAGTCGGGCACCCCCGCCAGGCGCACGAAGAAATGAAACATATGTTGCTTTAATTTCAGTAATGGAATATATGTTACATCCATTGGGGGCGATGGGCGTCCGCAACCGGGTGAGGGACGGCCTGCATGGCGGCGCTGGAGCGACAACTTGACCTGATCACCATCGGCCGGTCCTGCATCGACCTGTATGGCGAGCAGGTCGGCGGGCGGCTGGAGGACATGGCTTCCTTCGCCAAGTACATCGGCGGCAGTCCCACCAATACGGCGGTCGGCGCGTCGCGCCTGGGCCTGCGCGCCGGCTTGCTGACCCGCGTGGGCGCGGACCACTTCGGACGCTTCATCCGCGAGCAGCTGGTCCGCGAGGGCGTGGACACGCAAGGCGTGCTGGAAGACCGTGAACGCCTCACCGCGCTGGTCTTCCTGGGCATCCGCGATCCCGACACCTTCCCCCTGATCTTCTACCGCGAGAACTGCGCGGACATGGCGTTGGAAACCGGCGACGTGGATCCCCCCTTCATCCGCTCGGCCGGTGCGATGCTGATCAACGGCACCCACCTGTCGCGGCCCAACGTGTTCGACGCCACGCTGCGCGCCTGCGAAATCGCGCGCGCCGCAGGCGGCAGGATCGTGTTCGACATCGACTACCGCCCCGTGCTGTGGGGACTGACCGGCAAGGACGCCGGCGAGAACCGATTCGTCGCCCACGACGCGGTCACCGCGCGCCTGCAGGAGGTGCTGCCGCTGTGCGACCTGATCGTCGGCACCGAGGAGGAGGTGCATATCCTGGGCGGAACCACCGACACCATCGCCGCGCTGCGCGCGATCCGCGGAAAAACCGGCGCGCTGCTGGTGTGCAAGCGTGGTGCGCAGGGCTGCTCCGCGTTTCCGGGGACCATTCCCGACCACCTCGACGAGGGGGTGGTCGGGCGTGGATTCAAGGTGGAAGTATTCAACGTGCTGGGCGCGGGCGATGCGTTCATGGCCGGCTTCCTGCGGGGCTGGCTGCGCGATGCGCCGCTGGCGACCTGCTGCGAGTACGGCAACGCCTGCGGCGCCATCGTGGTTTCACGCCATGGCTGTTCGCCGGCAATGCCGACCTGGGAGGAGCTGCAGCTGTTCCTGGGCGAAACCCGGCGCCCGTTGCGCCTGCGCGACGACGCGCAACTGGAACACGTGCACCGGGCCGGCACCCGCGTCGGCCATTGGGACGAGCTGACCGTGCTCGCCATGGACCACCGCAGCCAGTTCGAAGCGCTGTGCCTACAGGTCGGCGCCGATCCCGCGCGCATCGTCGAATTCAAGGCGTTGGCGCTGAGGGCAGTGGACCGGCTGGCGCAGGGCGATCCGCGTTTCGGCGTGTTGCTGGATGGGCGTTTCGGCATGCGTGGACTGGAAGCAGCGGCCGACCATCGGTACTGGATCGGGCGGCCGATCGAGCTGCCAGGCTCATGCCCGCTGGAATTCGAAAGTTCCGCCGACGTGGCCACCGAACTGGCTACCTGGCCGGCGAACCATGTCGTCAAATGCCTGGTCTTCTACCATCCCGACGACGCGCTGGACCTGCGCGAGCGCCAGGAGCGTCAGTTGCTGCGCCTGCACGACGCCGCGCGCAAGACCGGGCACGAGCTGCTGGTGGAAATCATCGCCTCGCGCAACGGAGCGGTGGACGAGCGCACGGTGTCGCGGGTGATGCAACGGCTTTACGATCTGGGCATGAAACCGGACTGGTGGAAGCTGGAACCCAACGACAGCGCGGCGGCGTGGGCCAACATCGAGCGCACCGTCGCCGACAACGATGCGTATTGCCGCGGCGTGGTGCTGCTGGGACTGTCCGCGCCGGAAGGCGAACTGATCGCCTCGTTCCAGGCGGCGGCGTCGACGCCGATCGTCAAGGGTTTCGCGGTGGGCCGCACGATCTTCGCCGACGCCGCCGAGCAATGGCTGGCCGGCAGGATCGACGACGAAGCCGCCATCGTCGACCTGTCGCGCCGTTTCGGCGCACTGGTGGATGCGTGGCGCGCCGCCCGGTCCGCGCACGAGGCATTGGCATGAGCACGCTCAGACTCACCGCCGCGCAGGCCATGGTGCGCTGGCTCGCCGCGCAATACGTGGAAGTGGAGGGTATCGAGGTGCCGTACTTCGCCGGCGTATGGGCGATCTTCGGCCACGGCAATGTCGCCGGCCTCGGCGAGGCGCTGTACGCGGGACGCGAAGCGCTGCCGACCTGGCGGGCCCACAACGAACAGGGCATGGCCCACGCCGCCATCGCCTACGCCAAGCAGATGCGCCGGCAACGTGCGATGGTCTGCACCACGTCGATCGGGCCGGGCGCGACCAACATGGTCACCGCCGCTGCGCTGGCGCACGTCAATCGCCTGCCGGTGCTGCTGGTGCCCGGCGACGTGTACGCCAGCCGCAGGCCGGATCCGGTGCTGCAGCAAATTGAGGATTTCAACGACGCCACGGTATCGGCCAATGATTGTTTCCGCCCGGTGTCGCGCTACTTCGACCGTATCGTTCGCCCGGAGCAGTTGATCGATTCCTTGCCCAGGGCATTGGCGACGATGCGGGATCCGGCCAGCTGCGGACCGGCGACCCTCGCGTTCTGCCAGGACGTGCAGGCGGAAGCTTTCGACTATCCGCGGCATTTCTTCGAACGCCGGGTGTGGCGGCACCGCCGGCAAGGCGCGGACGCGGACGAACTCGACGCATTGGTGTCGGCGATAAGCGCCTCGAAGCGTCCGCTGATCATCGCCGGCGGCGGAGTGCGCTACAGCCTGGCGGAGGCATCGCTGGCCGCGCTGGCCGAGGCAACCGGCATTCCGGTAGCGGAAACGCAGGCGGGCAAGGGCGCACTCCCATGGGAGCATCCGCGTGCGCTGGGCTCCATCGGCGTAACCGGTTCGGCCGCGGCCAACGCGGCGGCGCAGGACGCCGATCTGATCATCGGCATCGGCACGCGCCTGCAGGATTTCACCACCGGCTCGCGCAGCCTGTTCCCGGACCGGCGCCTGTTCCAGGTCAACGTGCAGCCGTTCGATGCAGTCAAGCATGGCGCGACGCCGGTGATCGGCGATGCGCGCGCGGTGATCGACGCGCTGGGCGAACGCCTGCGCGACTGGTGCGTGGCCGAGGACGTGGTAGTGCGCAACCGCAACGCCATTGCCGCGTGGAATGAAGCCGTCGCGGCGGCAACGATGGGCGAAGCCGGGATGACGCTGCCCAGCGACGCGCAGGTGATCGGCACGGTGCAGGCGGGCGTCGGCGAGGACGCGGTGGTGGTCTGCGCCGCGGGCGGATTGCCCGGCGAGCTGCACAAGCTCTGGCGCACGTCGAAACCGGGCGGCTACCACCTGGAGTACGGCTACTCCTGCATGGGTTACGAAATCGCGGGCGGCCTGGGCGTGAAGATGGCCGAGCCGCAGCGCGAAGTCGTGGTGATGGTCGGCGACGGCAGCTACCTGATGATGAACTCGGAGCTGGCCACCTCGGTGATGCTGGGCCGCAAGCTGATCGTGGTGCTGCTGGACAACCGCGGCTTCGGCTGCATCAACCGCCTGCAGCAGGCTACCGGCAGTCCCGGCTTCAACAACCTGCTGGCAGATTCGCGCCATGAAGTCTTGCCCGAGATCGACTTCGCCGCGCATGCACGCAGCCTTGGCGCGCTGTCCGAACACGTGTACACGCTTGGCGAACTGGCCGAAGCCCTGGCGCGCGCGCGCGCCGCCGATCGAAGTTACGTCGTGGTCATCGATACCGATCCACTGAAAACCACGGAAGCCGGCGGCTGGTGGTGGGACGTCGCCGTTCCCGAAGTCTCCGAACGCCCCGAAGTCAACGCCGCACACCGAGCCTACGAAGACGGCGTGCGCATGAAGAGAGACCTGTCATGACCATACGTTTTGGTGTCAGTCCCATCGCCTGGGCCAACGACGACATGCCCGAGCTCGGCGGCGACACGCCGCTGGAAAGCATCCTGCGCGACATCCAGGAGCTGGGATTCGAGGGCGTGGAGCTGGGCGGCAAGTTTCCGCGCGATGCGGCCACGCTGAAACCGCTGCTGGAAGGCCACGGGATCGACCTGATCGGCGGCTGGTACAGCGGCTCGCTGCTTGCGCAGGATGCCGATGCGGAAATCGCCGCGCTGCAGCCGCACCTCGAATTGTTGAAGGCGATGGGCAGCACGGTGTTCGTTTTCGCCGAAACCAGCAACGCGGTGCATGGCGATCGCAGCGTTCCATTGTCCGGCACACCGCGACTCGCCGGCAGCGACTGGGTGTTGTTCGGGTCGCGGATGACCGCGGTCGCCGATTACATCCAGGCGCAGGGTTTGAAGTTCGCCTACCACCACCATCTGGGTACGGTGGTCGAGAACGCCGCCGACCTGCAGGCCTTCATCGACAATACCGGTGCTTCGGTCGGGCTGACGCTGGATACCGGGCACGCCGCCCTCGGCGGCGTGGATTCGCTGGAGGTGATCCGCAACAATCCCGCGCGCGTGGCCCACGTGCATTGCAAGGACGTGCGCTGGGAAACCTTCGCCAAGGCGAAGGACAGCGGATCGAGTTTCCTCGATGGCGTGCTGTCGGGCATGTTCACCGTGCCCGGCGATGGGGGCCTCGACTATGCCGAAATAATGCTTGCACTGAAGGCGATCGAATACTCGGGCTGGATCGTGATCGAGGCCGAACAGGATCCGAAGCTGGCCGATCCACGCACCTATGCGGCGCTCGGGCTGAAAACGCTGAAAGACCAAGCGGCGAAGGCGGGGCTGCGCTGATGCCGCAACTGCGCGTCCGTCCGCATGCGCCCGACGCCACCGGCACCGTGCTGGAAGTGACGCCGGCCAGCGCGGGCTGGAAGCATGTCGGCTTCAGGGTCGTGCGCCTGCGGCCGGGCGAAAGCCACGCACAGGATCTCGCGGATCGGGAAACCTGTCTTGTGCTGGTCGCCGGCACGGCGGACATCAGGGCGGGCAGCCAAACCTTCGGCAATCTGGGTGGCCGCGCGACGCCGTTCGAGGACAAGGCGCCGGGCGCGGTCTATGTCCCGGCCGGGATTCCTTGTGAAGTCATCGCGAAGACGGTTGTCGAGCTGGCCGTGTGCACCGCGCCCGGCACGGGTGCGGGCCGGGCCCGGGTCATCGATGGATCGCGCATGTCGCGCGAGGTGCGCGGCAGCGATACCAACACGCGTTACGTGCGCAACATCCTGCCCGAGACCGAACCGGCCGAAAGCCTGCTGGTGGTGGAGGTGATCACCCCCGGCGGCCACTGGTCCAGCTATCCGCCGCACAAGCACGACACCGCCACGCCGGGCGAGGAAACGCTGCTGGAAGAAACCTACTACCACCGCCTGCAACCGCCGCAGGGTTTCGCCATCCAGCGCGTCTACACCGATGACCGCTCGCTGGACGAAACCATTTCAGTGGAGGACGGCGACGTGGTGATGGTGCCGCGCGGCTACCACCCGGTCGGCGCGCCGCATGGGTACGACCTTTACTACCTCAACGTCATGGCCGGGCCCAATCGCCGCTGGATCTTCCGCAATGATCCGGCCCACGACTGGATCGTGCGCAAACGCTGATCCACCAACCGAAACACCAGGAACCAAAGCATGCGCGACATCGAGCATTTCATCGGCGGCCGGTCGGTCGCCGGAACTTCCGGCAACTACGGCGACGTCTTCGACCCCAACAGCGGACAGGTGCAGGCGCGTGTACCACTGGCTTCGGCCGAGGAGGTGGACCACGCGGTCGCCAGCGCCGCCGAAGCGCAGAAAGGCTGGGCGCAGGCCAACCCGCAGCGCCGCGCGCGGGTGATGTTCGAGTTCAAGCGCCTGCTGGAAGCGCACATGGACGAACTCGCCCACCTGCTCTCCAGCGAACACGGCAAAGTCATCGCCGATTCGAAGGGGGACCTCCAGCGCGGCCTGGAAGTCATCGAGTTCTCCTGCGGTATCCCGCATCTGCTGAAGGGCGAGTACACCCAGGGCGCAGGTCCGGGTATCGACGTCTATTCCGCGCGCCAGCCGCTGGGCGTGGTCGCCGGCGTCACCCCGTTCAATTTCCCGGCGATGATCCCGATGTGGATGTTCGGTCCCGCCATCGCCTGCGGCAACGCCTTCATCCTCAAGCCTTCCGATCGCGATCCGTCGGTGCCGGTGCGCCTGGCCGAACTGATGATCGAGGCGGGCCTGCCGCCGGGCGTGCTCAACGTGGTGCATGGCGACAAGGACGTCGTCGAGGCCATCCTCCGGCATCCCACGATCAAGGCGGTGAGCTTCGTCGGTTCGTCCGACATCGCCCAGTCGGTGTATTCGCTGGGCGCGCAGCACGGCAAGCGCGTACAGGCGATGGGCGGCGCCAAGAACCACGGCATCGTGCTGCCGGACGCGGATCTCGACCAGACGGTCGCCGATCTGATCGGCGCAGCTTACGGCTCTGCCGGTGAGCGTTGCATGGCGCTGCCGGTGGTCGTGCCAGTGGGCAAGGAGACTGCCGAAGCCCTGCGCGAGAAACTCATCGCCGCAGTGAAGGCGCTGCGAATCGGCGTATCCACCGACGCCAACGCGCACTTCGGCCCGGTGGTCACCGCCGCGCATCGCGCCAAGATCGAGTCCTACCTGCAGACCGGCGTCGACGAGGGCGCCGAGTTGGTCCTCGATGGACGCGGATTCTCGCTGTCGGGCCACGAGCAGGGTTTCTTCCTTGGCCCCAGCCTGTTCGACCATGTCACCGCGGAGATGAAGACCTATCGCGAAGAGATCTTCGGCCCGGTGCTGCAGATCGTGCGTGCGGAAACCTTCGAGGAAGCGCTGGAGCTGCCGTCGAAACACCAGTACGGCAATGGCGTGGCCATCTTCACCCGCAACGGCGATGCCGCGCGCGAGTTCGCCGATCGCGTCGAAGTGGGCATGGTCGGCATCAACGTGCCGATCCCGGTGCCGGTGGCGTACCACAGCTTCGGCGGCTGGAAGCGTTCTGGTTTCGGCGACCTCAACCAGTACGGCATGGATGGCGTGCGTTTCTACACGCGCACCAAGACCATCACCCAGCGCTGGCCGAAGGGCGGGCCGGTTTCCGACCAGAGTTTCGTCATCCCGACGATGCGCTGAGCAAAGTTTCCGATGTAAACGCTCTGAAGTGCTGGCAAGTCCGACCATTCCTGGGAGGGAATCGTGGCTGGTGGAATCCTGAAGTTCTTCTCGACCGGCGCCGATGTGCCGGAGCTGTCCGACCGCGCTCGGGTCGACAGCCTGTTCAAGAAACATCGCTTCCGGGTGATGCTGGCGATCACCCTGGGCTATGGCCTGATCTACACCTGCCGGCTCGCGCTGGGCGTGGTGAAGAAGCCGCTGATCGATTCGGGCATCTATTCGCCCAGCGACCTGGGCATGATCGGTTCGGCGTTGTTCTACACCTACGCCATCGGCAAGCTGACCAACGGCTTCCTGGCGGACCACGCCAACATGAAGCGCTTCCTGGCGTTCGCCTTCCTGGCCACTGCGTTGTGCAACCTCGCGATGGGATTCACCACCGCCTTGTGGGCCGCGGTGCTGCTATGGGGATTGAACGGCTGGTTCCAGAGCTTCGGCGCGCCAGGCGGCGTGGTCGCCATGACCGCGTGGTTCTCGAACAAGGAGCGCGGACGCGCCTATGGCGTGTGGAGCACCGCGCATTCCATCGGCGAAGGCCTGACCTTCCTGGTGGTCGGTTCGCTGGTGGCCGCGGCGGGCTGGCGCTGGGGCTTCTGGGGGCCGGGCGTGATCGGCATCGCCACGGCGATCGGTTGCTACCTGCTGGTCCAGGACCGTCCCGCGACGATGGGACTGCCGCCCGTCAACGACTGGAAGAACGACTACTACGGCGAAGCCGCCAAGCCCAGCGCCAAGTCGGTGATCGGTTTGCAGTTCTCCATCCTGAAGATTCCGGCGATCTGGGTGCTGTGCCTGGCCAGCGCGCTGACCTACGTCACCCGTTATGCGATCAACTCCTGGGGCGTTCTGTACCTGCAGGAGGAGCGCGGCTTCTCGCTGCCCGCCGCCGGCACGCTGTTGATGCTCAGCACCCTGGCCGGCATCGCGGGCGCCATCGCCTTCGGCCTGGTTTCCGACAAGGTGTTCAACGGCAGGCGCCCGCCCGCCAACCTGTTGTTCGGGGTGCTCGAACTGATCGGACTGTGCCTGATCTTCTTCGGGCCGACCAACATGCCGGTGCTGGTCATCGGCATGCTGCTGTTCGGCATGGGCATGACCGGCATGGTGACCTCGCTGGGCGGGCTGTTCGCGGTCGACATCGCGCCCAAGCGCGTCGCCGGCGCGGCGATGGGCGTGATCGGCATCTTCAGCTACATCGGCGCGGGCATCCAGGAGCAGGTGTCGGGACTGTTGATCGAAAAAGGCATGACCGTCGCCGGCGACGGGCGCACCTACGATTTCGGGCCGGTGATCTGGTTCTGGATCGGATGCTCCGTGCTGGCCACGCTGCTCGCCACCAGCCTGTGGCGCACCAAGTTGAGAGACTGAGGAAGACGACGTGCTTGAACCTTCGCGTGACCTGCTGGCGATGATCGAAGCCGCGCAAGCGGCCGGTGCCGGACTGCAGAAGCATTTCGGAAAACTGTCGGAGCTCGGCATCCGTTCCAAGAGCGGACCGGCTGACTTGGTGTCCGTCGCCGACGAAGAGGCCGAGCGCACGACGCGCGGCCTGCTGGCCAGAGCACGGCCGGCATATGGCTTCCTCGGCGAAGAGGGTGGCGCGTTCGGTGGCAGCGACGACGCCAATACCTGGATCGTCGATCCGCTGGACGGCACCACCAACTTCCTGTTCGGCACGCCGCTGTGGGGCGTGAATATCGCCCTGGCGCGCGAGGGCGATGTCGTCGCGGGCGTCACCTACCTTCCGGTGATCGATGAAATGTACGTCGCCGAACAAGGCAAGGGCTCCTGGCTCAACGGACAACGCATCCACGTTTCCACGCGCGCCGCGCTGGTCGAATCGGTATTGGCCTGCGGCATTCCCTTCGCCGGCAAGCCCGACCATCCCGTGTTCGCGCGCGAGATGGCGCTGCTCAGCGCCGAAGTCGCCGGCATCCGCCGTACCGGCGCCTGCGCGGTGGACATGGCCTGGGTCGCCGCGGGCCGCTGGGATGCGTACTGGGAGCGCGCGCTCAATGCCTGGGACATGGCACCCGGGATCATCCTGGTGAAGGAAGCCGGCGGCGTTGCGACTTCCGTCACCGGGGACGAACTCGACCTGCATGGCCAGAACGTCTGCGTTTCCAACGGCGCGATCCAGGCCGCGCTGGTCGGAAAGCTCAATGCCGCAATTGCCACGGGACCAGCCCGATGAAACTTCGTCGCCGCACTTTCCTCAAGGGTTCCGGCTTGGCCGCATTGGCCGCCGCGATCCCGCGCAGCTGGGCCGGGGTGCTGGGTTATCCGCGTGCGCTGCAGGGTCCGATGATCGGCGCGCCAGGCCCGAATCACTTCACCGTATGGGTGCGCGCCAGCGGCGCCTTCGAGGTGAAGCTGGAATACTCCACCGACCGGGATTTCGAAGCCGTGCTGCAAGGCTCCAGCGCCCAGGCCACCGCCGAAAACGATTGCTGCGTGGTGCTGCGTGCGGAAGGGCTGCAACCCGATACGCCCTACTGGTACCGCCTCAAGTACGCGGGCGAAGAAGACCGCTACCAGTTCCTGCCGCATCGGACCAAGACCGCACCCGCGGGCGCCGCGGATTTCCGCATCGCCTTCGGCTCCTGCTGCCGCATCCAGTTCGATCCCGAACAGCGCATCTGGAACGCGGTGCGCGGCCTGGAGCCGGACATGTTCTTCTGGCTGGGCGACAACATATATGCCGACAGCGACCAGCGCGACGCGCTGGTGGACCTGTACGGCCGCGGCCGCGTGGTCGAAAGGCTTGAGCCTTTGCTGCGCTCCACGCCGCAACTGGCGACCTGGGACGACCATGATTTCGGCTACAACGATTCCGACGGTGGCAGCCCGTACAAGGCGGATTCGTTGAAGGTGTTCCGCAATTTCTGGGCAAATCCCGGTTATGGCGAGAAGGATAATCCCGGCGTCTACTTCAAGCAGCACTACGGCGGCGTGGATTTCTTCGTGCTCGACGGCCGTTACCACCGCGACCACACCGACAAGGTGGACGATGCAGGCAAGACCATGCTCGGAGCCGCGCAGAAGGCATGGCTGAAGCGCGAACTCAAGGCCAGCCGCACGCCATTCAAGGTGCTGGCGATCGGCGGCGGCTGGTCGTGCGCCGAGAACGAGGACGGCGGCGATTCCTGGGGCGTCTACCTGACCGAACGCAACGAGATCTTCGACTTCATCCGCGACAACGATATCGGCGGCGTGGTCTGCATCTCCGGCGATTCGCACATGGGCGAACTCAACTGCATCCCGCGTTCGAAGCAGGGCGGTTACGACCTCTACGATTTCTGCTCGTCGCCGCTGGCGCAGATGCCGGCGGCCAAGAACACCCGGCAGACCCCGGAAGTGCGCGTCCGCGACACGTGGACGCGTTCGGTCAACGTGGGCCTGATGCGCTTCGACATGACCGGTGGCACGCCTACGCTGACCTACACCCTGCACGACGTGATGGGCGAATCGGTATGGGATGCGCTGGTGCTGACGCCGGACGACCTGAAGAACGGCGCCAAGACGTGGGACAGCAAGTCCGATCCCGAGGAACTGCAGCGGCTGGAACGCTTCAAGCGCGGCGGTGGCTATTACGGCTACGACGCGCCGGAAGGCTGGCCTAGTCGCCCATACTACGACGGAACACCAGACTGAAATAGCCGGGAGATTCGCGCTCGCGACGCTCGATTTCCTCCAGCGGGAAGCTCGAGCGCGGCCCCTCGTACTTTTCGCGCGATTCGCTGAAGTCCCGACCGAACAGGTCCGTCGCCTCCGCCCGCACCCGCCAGCGTTCGCCGATCCTGCGTTCAACGAACAGGGTCCAGCCTGTGTCTTCGGATTCGCGCGCGACTTCGTCGAAGCGGTATTTGGTTTCGCGTTCGGCGATGTGTTCCAGCTCGATTCCCCAGCTCATCCGCAGGACCGGCAGGTCCTGGGTCAGCTCGATCGTGCCTTCCACCGGGTTTTCCTCGGAGATCGGCCTCGACTCGCCGGTGACCGGATCGATGACCCGGCTGCGGCGCCACAGTATCGACGTGCGCAAATGCGCACCGCTGAAGCCGATACGGTCCAGCGGCGCGGCGAATTCCAGCGCCAGGGTGTCGCGGCGTCCGTCGCCGATGTTGCCGGGCGCATCGAACACGTCGTCCGGCGTCACCACCAGCACGCGATCGACCACGTCACTGATTTCGTCGTGGATCCAGCTGATGGTCAGCGCCGCATCGGCGCCGAGCTGCCGTTCCCAGGCGGCGGTCGTACGCCAGGTCTTGTCGGGCTCCAGCTCGGCGTTGCCTGCGGTGACCACGCCGGTATCCAGCGAGGCCGAAGCCACGAAATCGGCGAAATCCAGCTGGCCCACTTCGCGCGAGACGGAGAGTCGCAGCTGGTTGCGTGGGTCCACGTCCCAGCGCAATGCCACCCGTGGCTTGGCGTAGGTGAAGGAGCGCTGCAGCGGGCTGTCGCCGGTCTGGGCGATCGAGGAATGTTCGAGCCGCAGGCCGGTTTCCACGACCCAATCGGAGTGGGGCTTCCAGGTGGCGCCGACGGCGCCTTCCACGCGACTTTCCTCGATGCGCACGTCGGTGCCGGGAAGCACGACCGGGGCGCCGTCCTCGAGCAGGCGCGCATCGCTTTCAAGGAAATTGAAGGCGCCCTCCACGGACCCCGCCAGCGACAGCCGCGCCGACCATTCATGGGTAAATTCGGCGCGACCGATGCTTTCACCGGTGTCGGTGGTTTCCTGGAAGGATTCGGCTAGTCCGTCTTCCAGCGAAAGCTCGCTGGCCTCCAGCCAACCCAGTTGCTGCGTCGCCACCAGTTCCAGGGTGGAGTGCGCGCCGAACTGGCGCACATAGCGCGCGCCGATCTCCGCCACTCGCAAGTCCTCGTCCTCCACGACGGTTTCGTTGTCGCCGTCGGCTGCAACGGCGCGGATGTCGGTGTCGGTGCGCGAACGTTCGCTGCGCAGCGCGCCGGTCAGGGTCAACCGTCCACCTGCCAACGGTTGCCGCCAGCTGGCGCTGGCTTCGTCGTTGTCATTGGTGGTGCGGGTGTCCCAGCGACTTTCCCCAAGCAGTGCGCCATCGGGTGCGAAACTGCGGATGGTTCCGCGACCGCTGTCGTCGTCGAGTTCGGGCTTGAACTTCAGCGCCAGGTCCAGTGCGTGTCCGTCCCAGCGGCGTCCGTATTCCACCTGGCCTTGCGCAGCGATCCAGCCATCGGTGGAAGCGACAAAGCCGGTTTCCGCCGCAGCTTCCGTACTGGCGTCGCGGCGCCGCACGATATTGGCCAACACGGCATATCCCCCCATGTCGATGCCGGCGGCGCCGCTGTGGATCAGTTCGATGCGCTCGACCGACCCGGCCGGGATGCGCTTGAGCAGATCGCCCATGTCCTCGCGCTTGCTGGAAGGCCGCGCGCCGTCTATTAGTACATTGCCCTGCGCAGCCGCGTAGCCACGGACCTCTTCATCCGCTTCCACGATGGCAAAGCCGGGCACGCGTTGCAGCATGTCGCCGGCGTTGGCGGGCGCGCTCCCGGCGAAGTAGTCGCTGGGGAAAACCGTGATACCCGGCCGCGAACCAGCCGCCGGACCATCCTGGGCAGCGGCGGGCGATGTCGCGGCCATCGCGCAAGCGATCAGCAGCCACAGCACGGATGTTTCTGCTCCGATGCGCATCAAGGCCGGTTCCCCCAGGAAGAGGCGTGCAGGCTAGACTGCGCTGGCTGACGCCAAGGCCGCTTTCGCTGTCAGGTAAATGTCAGGCACGCTGCCGCATGCTCGCCCCATGAAAACCACCACACGCCTCCGCAGTATCGCAGCACCGCTGGCACTGGTCGCGGTGTTTTCCCTGTTCCCAATGTCTGCCGCGCTTGCCGACAAGGACGACCATGTCGAAGCCCGCGTGCTCCTGCAACGCGGCGAGATCCTGCCGCTTGCGCAGATACTGGAAGTGGTCCAGCGCCGCGTTCCGGGAGACGTCATCGAGGTCGAGCTGGAGCGCGAGGACAGCGGCTGGGAATACGACGTGAAAGTACTCACGCCTACAGGCCTGGTCCGCAAGGTCACCTTGAACGCGCGCAACGGTGCCGTCGTGAAGATCAAGGACGACTGATGCGTTGCCTGGTCGTCGAGGACGATCCGGATATCCGCGCGGATCTGCACCGTACCCTGCAGGCGGCGGGATTCTCCGTGGACGCCGTTGCCGATGGCGAAACCGCCTGGTTCCAGGGTGATGTCGAGGACTACGACGCGGCGATCCTAGACTTGGGCCTGCCGCGTTTGGACGGACTCTCGGTATTGCGCCGCTGGCGTTCCGCCGGGCGCTCGTTCCCGGTCATCGTGCTGTCCGCACGTGGTGACTGGACCGAGAAAGTCGAAGGCATCGAGGCCGGTGCCGACGATTACCTTTCCAAGCCTTTCCAGATGGGCGAGCTGGTCGCACGGGTGCGAGGCCTGGTGCGGCGCGGCGCGGGACGTACTTCCAGCATCGTGGTCGCAGGCGGCTTGCGCCTGGACACTACGCGCATGAGCGCCACGTTCAACGGCGCGCCTGCGCGGCTGTCGCCGCTGGAATTTCGCCTGCTGGATTTCCTCGCCCACCAGGCCGGTCGTGCCGTGTCCGCCGACGAATTGGCCGAACATCTTTACGGCGCCAGCGAGAGCGGCGACGCCAACGCCATTGAAGCGATCGTCGCGCGCCTCCGGCGTAAGTTCGGTGCCGGCATCATCGCCACGCGCCGCGGCTTCGGTTACCTGCTGGAAGCCGGCGCTTGATCGCCCGCTCACTGCGCTGGCGCTTGCTGCTGGGCGCGATGGCGGCGATCCTGGCGGCTCTGGTCGTCGCCTGGCTGCTGATGACGCTGTTGTTCGAAAGGCACCTTGAGCGCCGCCTGCAGGCGGAGATGACCCGCGACGCACTCGCGGTGGTGGCTGATCTTTCGCTTTCCGTCGACGGCAAGCCGTTGCTGGAAGCCGGACTGCGCGATCCGCGCCTGCAGAAGCCGGCGGGCGGCTATTACTGGCAGGTATCGGCCGGCAATGCCGCGTTGCGCTCGCGTTCGTTGTGGGATGCGGCGCTGCCGGTGGCGGCTAGTGCGCCCGCCGACGGCTGGCGCCTGCGTCGTGTCGAAGGCCCCTTCCACGAACCCGTGGCTATCCTCGAACGGCGCCTGCTGCTGGACCCAAAAAGACCGCCGGTGCTGGTGCAACTAGCGCAGGACACGCGCCCGCTGGCGACGGCGCGCGCGGAATTCGGACGCGAACTGGCTGCGTTCCTCGCGGTGCTGTGGCTGGTGCTGTCCGCGGCCGCGTGGCTGCAGGTCGCACTTGGCCTGAAGCCATTGAGGAAGGTGCGCGGAGAGCTGGCGGCGCTGCGCGACAGCGCCAGTGCACGCCTGCCCGTGTCCAGCCTGCGCGAGATCCAGCCGCTGACCGATGCGATCAATTCGCTGGCCGATGCGCGTGAACACGACCTGGAACTTGCCCGCCGCCGCGCCGCGGACCTGGCGCACGGGCTGAAGACGCCGCTTGCCGCCATGGCGGCGCAGAGCCGTCGCGCGCGCGAGGCCGGCGCCATTGCCGCGGCGGACGGCATGGATCGTGCCGTCGCCGCCATTGGAATGACCATCGAAGCGGAGTTGGCGCGTGCGCGCATCGCCGCGGCAGGCCGCGTTCCGCATGAACAAACAGACCTGCGCATGACAGTAGAGCAGCTGGTCATGGTCTTGGAGCACACGGACAAGGGAGGACGCCTGGCATTTTCAATGGATCTGCCTGCCGGCTTGCGGCTGGCCATCAGCGCGGAAGACCTTTCCGAAGTCCTGGGTGCCGTGCTGGAGAACGCAGTGAAGTACGCGCGCCGGCAGGTCAAGGTGAGCGCAAGTGCTTCACTGCACTCGAGGACCGTGACAATCGAAGATGACGGTCCCGGAATTAAAAGCGAACATATCGCCGAAGTGCTTCTGCGCGGGAAGCGACTCGATGAAGCCACCACGGGGGATGGATTGGGATTGGCCATTGCGCGCGAGCTGGTGGAAGCGACCTCGGGCCAGATGGAGCTGGGTGAATCCGGTCTGGGAGGCTTGAAGGTCAGCATGCTTTGGGGTGGGACCTGATTCCGTGCCTTGTGCCGAGCATCAACCGGCACGATGCCTTCTCGTCGCGTTCGCCCAACCAGGCGCCACAACCCCCAGGCACGCGCGATGAAGATCGGCGCGTCGGCGTCGGCAGCAAGGATTGCGTGCCTGGTGATCAGCGTACGGGAACTGGTGAGGGGCCGGGATTGGGCGGCCGGGTGGATTCGCGGAACAGCAAGGTGTGTTCGACATGGACCATGCGCCCGGCGCCCGGGGTGCGGATCCTGTCCAGCAGTTCCAGGGTAGCCAGCCGGCCCATTTCCGAGGTTGGTTGGCGCACGGTGGTCAGGGCAGGGTAGATATGGCGCGCGATCGGAGTGTCGTCGAAACCACAGACGGATACGTCGCGCGGCACGCCGAGTCCGCGCTCGCCGGCCGCCCGGATCACGCCCGCCGCCATGTCGTCATTGGCCGCGAATATAGCGGTAGGCGGATCGGCCAGATCGAACAGTTCGTTCGCCCCGCGCACCCCTGACTCAAACGAGAATTCGCCCTTGGTCACCAGCGCTGCGTCGTAAACGATGCCGGCCCTGCGCAATGCCTCGCGGTACCCGGCATGGCGCCACTGGCACGCACCATGCGCCGGCGGCCCCTTGATGTGGCCGATTCGCCTATGTCCCAGCGAGACCAGACCGGCCATCAGGTCGAGGACTGCGGCGGTTTCCTCCATCATGACGCCGATCCGCATATGCGGGTTTCGCGGAGCGATGCATGCGAACGGCACATCGTGCTCCTCCAGATAGGACAGAACGACGTTGTCGTCAGTCAGCGGCGGAATCAGGACCACGCCGTCCGGCTCGAAATTCTCGAAAAGTCCTTTGATATTGGTTGTGCGTTGCTTGCCGGAACCCACGGGTCCCAAGACCAGGTTGTAGTGGCTGGCGCGGCAGGCTTCCAGCATGCCGCTCTGGATCTCCATCAGGTAATTGCGCGAAGGATTGTTGTAGACGAGCGCCACTACGTATGAGCGCTGTCCGGCCAGGCTGCGGGCGGAGAGGTTCGGCTTGTACTGCAACTGCTCGACCGCGCGCATGACGCGGTCGCGCGTTTCCTCCCGTACATTGGGTTCGCGATTCAGCACGCGCGAGACCGTTTTCATCGACACGCCGGCAACGGCGGCCACATCCTCGATACGACTGCGCATATTCCTGGTCCCGCTCATGAAGTAGGCCAGCTCTGGGATGGCTGGTTCGAATCAAACGATTCTGCTGGTGCAAGGGCGCGCGGTAGCCGCGCCTGCTCATGGTCGATCGGTGGAGCCTGGCCAACGGAAGGTGGCTATGCTCTTGGCCGGAAGGGTGTAGCTGAAACGCCAGCCTTGCTGGCGCACGGAAAAGTTACGCTCCTTTGAGTTTGAGTTGGTGACGATCAGCACTATCGATCCATCATCGCTGTTCTGGAAGGCTACGTTGTCCAGGCCATTCGCTGTTGCGGTGGAAGCGACGCGGTACGCATCGCGATGTACGAAGCGACTGGCGTGGGCGAGCGCGTAGTAGCCATTGTTGCGGCTGACGCTGCCTGTCGCCGAGTCGATGGTCACCACCCCGATGCAGGTATCGCAACCACCTGCGTGCGGACCGCCGCGTTCATCCAGGGCCAGGTTCCAGAACAATACGCCGCGGGCCCAGTTGCGGGTGGCCTGCACTATCAACTGCTGGGTCTGCAGAGGCAGGCCGCCACTGCGCACGGGTTCCCAGGTGCCGTCCGAACATTCGGTCATATACGCATCCTTGTCCGGGAACGCCTCATGCACGGCGGATTGCGCGGCGGGCTCGCCACCGTAGCAATGCCAGGCCACCGCAGCCACGTACGGGCCTGCGACGGGATCGGACAAGACGGTCAAAGGCTCCTGCGGCTTGTCCCAGTTATGGTCCCAGTCGAATATCAAAAGGCCATTGCCGCGCGTGGCAATCAGCGGTCCCAGGTGATCGCCTATCAGGCGCGCGCGTGCCGGTGCGTTCAGGCGCATGCCCGGGTAATCCGCGGGTTCGAAATCCGGTTCGTTCTGCACCGTGAGCGCGAAGATGGGAATGCCTTCGGCAGCGTAGGCATCGACGTACTTGAGCAGGTAACGTGCGAAGGCGTCGTAGTGCTCGGGACGAAGGGTGCCTTTGACCAGGCTTCCGCTGTCCTTCATCCAGGCAGGCGCGCTCCACGGAGACGCCATCACCCGGAGTTGCGGGTTGATCGCAAGCGCCTGGCGCGTAACCGGAATCACGTCGGGCAGGTTGGGGGCGATGCTGAAATGCTGCAGTTGGGGATCCGCTTCGCCATCGGGCGGATCGTCCAGGCTGTAGTGGTGACGCGAGAAATCCGACGCGCCGATGGTCAGGCGCGTGAACTCCAGTCCGATGCCGTCGCCCGAACGCCCGAACAGTTCCTGCAGCAGCGCCCCGCGCTGGTCGGGCGTCATCTTGTGTTGAATCAACCACGCGGAAGAGTCGGTGATGGAAGCACCGAAGCCGAGCATGCGCTGGTATCGCTTGTCGATATCGACCTCGATCTCCGCCGGCGCGTCCTCAAGTTCCGAGCGCACCTGCACAAGCCGCAATGCCCAGCGATGATCGGAAGTGGTGACCCAGGCTTGAACTTCCCC
>JAKFDG010000078.1:0-1902 GCA_036677285.1 Pseudoxanthomonas sp. | reverse complement strand
GCCGGCCAGGGCTGCGTGCTTGCGTACGCTGAAGTCCTCGATGGCCAGGCGCGCTTCCAGCACGACTTCCTGCACGCGCCCACTGTCATGCTGCAAGCGCAGGTGAATTCTGCGGTCCGCCTCCAGGGCACCCAGGGCAGGCAGCGCTGAGAGGTCGTCAGGCGTGCTGATCTTGGCGTCCCGCAGCAAGGCGGGTGCGGCCACCATGAAAGCTTGTGCTGGACGCAAGCGGCGGCTGATCAGCGTTGGGTCTTCATCCTCGGCGCTGCGCACGCGCAAGGCAACGTCCACGCCTTCGTTAAGCAGGTCGATGCGCCGATTGGTCAGAATCAGCTCCAGCTGGACCTTGGGGTAGACCGTCAGAAAGCTCACCACCAGCTCCGATAGCAGGGCGATGCCACCCGGCGCGCTGACCCGCAGACGGCCGCGTGGCTCGCTGGTCAGGCTGGCCACGGTTTCCTCGGCCTGTTCGGCCTCCTGCAACATGGCCTGGCAGTGACGCAGGTAGCGTTCGCCGATATCGGTCAGCGCCAGTTTGCGTGTGGTGCGTTGCAGCAGGCGCGCGCCGAGGCGGTTTTCCAGCTCGGCAATGCGCCGCGAAAGGCGTGATTTGGGAATGCCAAGGGTACGCCCGGCTGCGGCGAAGCCGCCGGCTTCCACCACTTTGGCGAAGTAGAACAGGTCGTTGAGGTCATGCATGGGCTTATCGTCCTATCAGTGGGACGAACTATCGCATTTGCGCGGACTAATCCGCCATTGCTTTCATCGGTAGTATCTCCAGCATCTTGATCGCCGTGGGGCGATCCCAATTTGGAGATTGTCATGAAATTACTGCACCTCGATTCCAGCATTCTCGGCGACTCCTCCGCTTCGCGCCAACTCAGCCGCGCCGTGGTCGACGCCTGGTTGGCCGCAGAGCCTGAAGCGCAGATCAGTTATCGTGACCTGGCCAGCGACGCGCTGAGTCATCTGTCCGCCGCCAGCCTGGTGGCCGGCGGTACCTCGGCCGAACTGCGCGATGCGGCGCAGCAGCATGAAGTCGAATTGGCTGAAAGCACCCTCAACGAGTTTCTCGCCGCCGATGCCATCGTTATTGGCGCGCCGATGTACAACTTCACCGTGCCGACCCAGCTCAAGGCCTGGATCGACCGCGTGGCCGTAGCCGGCAAGACCTTTGCCTACGATGAGAATGGCCCCAAGGGCCTGGCAGGCGGCAAGAAGGTGGTGATTGTTTCCACCGCAGGCGGTATTCACGCCGGCCAGCCCAGCGGCCAGGCCCATGAAGAGTACCTGCTGTTGGTGCTGCGCTTTCTCGGTATCAGCGACATCGAGATCGTCCGCGCCGAAGGGCTGGCCTACGGCGAAGAGCCTCGCGTCAATGCCTTCACGGCGGCACAGGTGCAGATCGCGGAGTTGTTCGTCGCCGCGTAATTGTCCGCTACCAACAAAAAGCCCGCTCAATTGAGCGGGCTTTTTGTTGGTCATGTCCCAATCATGTGTTGCATGGTTCGCCCAACCGCCTCCTGGATACACTCACCGCTCTGCCGGAAGACCTCCGCAAGCGCTACGTGGCCCAGTTGCGCCTGCTCCTGCCCGCCACCTGCCCCGTTTTCCTGCTGACCATCGAAGACGCGGCAGAACATGCCAGCCTGCAACAAGCCCTGGGCGTGGACCCGGAACTCCAGACCCTCTACGCGGCGGATTTCGACATCGACCTGGCCCATGTCGAAAGCCTGTTCGAAGTCGATCCTCAGGCCCCCGACCAGCCGCCGAAACGCGCCGAGTACAAGGTGTACCGCTTGGCTGGGAGGGCGCAGACACAGTAGCGGCGCCGTGCCTGAGGGCGGGCGGCAAAGCCCATTGGCTCAGTCGCAACGGGCAAGAGCCGGCCAGAAGCGGCCG
>JAKFDG010000077.1:0-1765 GCA_036677285.1 Pseudoxanthomonas sp. | reverse complement strand
CGAAGCCCGGCGCGGACCAGGGCCTGGTCATCGGCGAGGGCCACGCGGATCGCGGTCTGGTTCACGCCGGCAGTCTCGCATCGATGCGCAAGCCGCCGTGCGCAGTGGTGTCCAGGGAGAACCTGCCCCGCGATGCCACCACGCGTTCGCGCATTCCGGCGATGCCGTTGCCTTCCCTGATCGCGCCCTTGACCCGGCCATCGTCCTCGATCCGCAACACGACCTCGCGGCCTTCGCGTGCGATATCCACCGACAGCCTGCTGGCGCCGGCGTGGCGTGCGGCATTGGTCAATGCTTCCTGCACCAGGCGCAACAGGGTTTCGGCAAGCGCGGGATCGGCCACCCGCACGTCGTCGTCCACATGCAGGTCCAGGCGCAATTTCGGCAAGGGCGCGGCGAGCGCGCGCAGCGCGGTTTCCAGGTCCAGGCCGCGGCTGTCGCGCAGGGCCTGGACCACGTTGCGGATGTCGGACAGCAGTTCGCCGGAGAGTTGCTCGGCGATGCGTACTTCCTCGCGTTGGCCGAAAGCCGGATCGGCGGACAGCGCACGCAGGTTGAGGCGCATCGCGGTCAGCTTGTGCCCGGCCACGTCGTGCAGTTCGCGCGCCACGCGCAGGCGCTCGGCATCGCGCGCGCTGTCGGCCAGCAGGGCGCGCGTGGCCAGCAGGTCGGCGTTGACCAGGACCAGCTGGTCGCGCGACGACTCGGCGCTCACCGCGTAATGCACGCAGAGCGCGGCCAGCGCCTGGAAACCGACATTGATCATGACCATGGTCAGCGGCGAGGAGAAACCGAGATCGTGGATCAGCAGATAAAAGATCGTATCGACCAGCAGCGATGCAGCGATTGCCGTCCTCGGCCGCCAGGTCGAGAACGCACAGGCGACCCAGATGACCAGCAGGATCTGCGCGGTTCCCAGCTCCGGCGCGAGTCGGATCTGGATCAGCGCGGCTGTCGCCATCAAGCACAGCAGCGCGCCGCGGATGCGCTTGCGATGGTCGGGCATGACGACCATCGTGGTGAAAAAAACGGCAAAGGCCAGCAGCGTCAGGGTGGCGAGCAAGGTCACTTCCCGCGACGTGAAACGCAGGGAAAGCGCCACCGCGCCGATGGTGAAGAAGCCGGCCAGGTTCAACGGCTGCAGCAGGTTTCGCAGGAATTCGCGCATGGCCACATGCTGGGCGCTGCCGCTGCCGATGGCAATGCGTTCGCCGCAGAAAGTTACTTCCGGCACTGCGGATCGATGACTGCCGGCATCTGACCCACGTGCCGTTGCCGCCCACACTGGCGTCGTCATCCCACCACGCCGAAAGGGCACCGCCATGAACCGCACACCTGCTTCCCGCTTCGCTCCACTCGCCATTGCCGCCGCATTGTTCGCCGCGTCCGTCCCGGCGTTCGCCGGCGAACTCACCGTCAACCTGCAGGGCATCCGTGCGCAAAGCGGGCTGGTGAAGGTAGCGGTAGTGGATTCCCAGGATGGATGGGATGGCAAGGCCGCACCGGTGCAGTTCGACGGCGCGCCGCCGCAGGGCGAGGCCGCGAAGTTCACTTTCAAGGATCTCAAGCCCGGCACCTACGCGGTGATGATCACCCACGACGAAAACGGCAACGGCAAGCTCGACACCAATGCCATCGGCATGCCGCTGGAAGGTTATGGCTTCAGCAACAACCCGCGGGTGATGCGCAAGCCGACCTGGGACGAAGCCCGCTTCGAAGTGACCGCTACCGACGCCGTCATCGACGTCGAGCTGCGCTGAAGCGC
>JAKFDG010000076.1:0-2891 GCA_036677285.1 Pseudoxanthomonas sp. | reverse complement strand
ATGCTGGGGGCACTGGTGTTGCTGCCCGCGTTGGCGCATTTCCTGCTGAAGCCGGCGCAGCAAGGCCTTCCTCATTCCCGCGAAGCTGGCGATCCAGCGCTGTCCGGAGCCACGACATGAAGCGCTTGTGGGCCGCCGCCTTTATGGCGCTGGCCGCACTGGCGCATGCCGAGCCCGGCGTCACTGCCGACAAGCTGGTGCTGGGTATGTCTACCCCGCTGACCGGCCCGCTCGCGCATTACGGTGCCGAGCTGCGGCGTGGTGTCAAGCTGGGTCTGGACCAAGTCAACAGCGCCGGCGGCATTGCCGGCCGCCGCATCGAGCTGCTGGTGCGGGATGATGCAGGCCTGCCCGAGCGCGCGGTGGCCAACACCCGCGAACTGCTCGCCGCCGGCGTATTGGCCATGACCGGCTACCACGGCGCTGCTTCCATCGAAGCAGTGCTGCCGCTACTGGACGAAGCCGGGGCGCCGCTGATCGGCGCCGCCAGCAGTGCCGAATTGCTGCGCGAACCCATGCGCAAGAGGGTGTTCAACCTGCGCGCCGGCGCCCGTGAAGAAACCGCGGCCATGGTGTTGCAGCTGGACACGGTGGGCTTGATCGAGATCGCGGCGATTGTGCAGGAAGATGCGCTCGGCCGCGCCGGACTGGAGGGCATCCAGCTGGAACTGAACCGGCTGGCCCTGCGTCTGGCGTCCCTGGCACGGCTGTCCGTGGCAGCCAACACGGCTGCTGTCGCCCAGGCTGTGCAAACGGTCTGCAAGCAGCGGCCCCAGGCCTTGATGCTGGCGCTTGATGCCAGCAATGCACTGTCGGTGATCCGCCAGGCGCGCCGCATCGGCTGCGTGCCGCAGTTCTACCTGATGAGCGAAGCAGGCGCGCAGCTGCTGGCAGGTGCCGCCGCGCCAGGCGAGCTGTCCGGCGTCATTGTTTCGCAGGTCGTGCCGCATCCGAGCACTTCATCGGTTCCCCTGGTGGTGGATTACCAGCGCCTGCTGGCCGGCGCCGCGCCGCCCAGCTACCCAGGGCTCGAAGGCTTCGTCTATTCCCGCGTAATTGCCGAAGCGTTGCGGCGCTGCGGCCGCGAGCCCGGACGCCGATGCTTGGTCACGGGCCTGGAAGGCAAGGCGCTCGACGCCGGCGGCTACCGGGTGCAGTTCACCCCGGGCGACCGGCGCGGCTCGCGCTTCGTCGAAATGACCATCGTGACGCCCGATGGGCGATTCCGCCGCTGACATTTTTAATTTTTGGAGTTCATCTTGTTCCGTTATTTCCCCACCAATTACGTTTGGAATCTGTCGGTCGACCTGGCCATCGAGATGGGCGCGCGCATCGGCGAAATCGAAGCCATGTGTGCGCCGCTGCAGGAGGCCGCGAAGCAGCCCGACGCGGCTGGCACGAAGGCGTTCCGTGAAACCTGGTTGCGCATGGCCGACCAGCTGTGCGGACTGGCCGAGGAGGACGAGGCGCGTGGCCGCCTGCTTTCGGCCGGCGAGAAATACCGCCGGGCGTCCAGCTACCTGATTACGGCCGAGCGCCTGCAGGCGCACGACGCGCCGGGCCGCCTGGCGCTCTACCAGCGCGAACTGGACCTGTTCGCCAAAGGCACGAAGCTCGCGGGCGAGCCGATTCGCAGAGTCGAGATCCCCTACGAAGGCAAGCATCTTTCTGCACTGTACGTGCCGGCCGAAGGGCTGAAGCCGGGTGAGCGCGCACCCCTGCTGGTGCAGGTCAACGGCCTCGACTCCACCAAGGAGATGAAGTACTTGGTGGGCCTGCCGGCCTGGATGGCCAAGCGTGGCGTGTCTTCCCTGGTGGTGGACCAGCCGGGCACCGGCGAAGCCCTGCGCTTGCACGGCATGACCGCCCGTTACGACAGTGAGCATTGGGCCAGCCGCGTGGTCGATTGGCTGGAGCAACGCGACGATGTGGATCCAAAGCGCATCGGCATGGAGGGCGTGTCCTTGGGCGGCTATTACTGCCCGCGCGCCGTTGCCTTCGAACCTCGCTTCGCCTGCGGCGTGGCTTGGGGGGCCAACCACGACTGGCGTGACGTGCAGGCGCGCCGCCTGGAGCGGGAGGGCAGCCTGCCGGTTCCGCACTACTGGGCCCACGTGTGCTGGGTCTGGGGCGCCAAGGACATCGATGACTTCATGCGCATCGCCCAGGACGTGCACCTGGACGGCGTGGTCGAGCGCATCAAGGTACCGTTCCTGGTGACCCATGGTGAGAAGGACTCGCAAATACCGCTGAAGTGGGCGAACCGCACTTATGAGCAGCTGGTGAACAGCCCCAAGCGCGAGCTGAAGGTGTTCACCGAGCGCGAGGGCGGGGTGCAGCACGCCAGTTTCGACAACAGCATCAACGCGGGCCACTACATCGCCGATTGGGTGGCCCAGACACTGGGCGGGCGCACCGCGTTTGCACTCTAAAAAAACAACCAATCTGCTAGAAGCAAGGAATCAACATGAACATCATCGGACCCGATGCGCTGGTCTTTGGCGTCGACGACGTCGCAGCCTGTGCCCAATACCTCACTGACTACGGTCTTGATCCCGTCGGTGTCACCGCCACCGGCGGCCGCTTCGAAGCGATCGATGGCACCGCTGTGATCATCACCCAAAAGGATGATGCCGGCCTGCCGCCTTCGCTGGGAACGGCCACCATGCTGCGTAAGACGGTCTACGGTGTGGCCGACCTGCCTGCGCTCGAGGCCATTGCCTCTGAACTGGGCAAGGACAGGGAAGTGCGCCGGCTGCCCGACGGATCGATCGAGGCCGTGGACGACATGGGCTTCGTTCTCGGCTTCCAGCTGACCGTGCGCAAGCCCATCGCTGTGCCGGCGGAGACCGTCAACGCGCCGGGCCCCTCGGCGCAGCGCCCGCTCAATG
>JAKFDG010000075.1:0-3263 GCA_036677285.1 Pseudoxanthomonas sp. | reverse complement strand
TTGTTCTTCCTCCGCTCAGAGCACTTCGGGCGCGAGCGAGACGATCTTCATGAACTTCTCGGAGCGCAGCTCGCGGGTCACTGGCCCGAAGATGCGGGTGCCGATCGGCTCATGCTTGTTGTTGAGCAACACCGCGGCGTTGCCATCGAAGCGGATCAGCGAACCGTCGGCGCGACGCACACCCTTGCGGGTGCGGACCACGACGGCGTCGTAGACGTCGCCCTTCTTGACCTTGCCGCGCGGGATCGCGTCCTTGACGGTCACCTTGATGATGTCGCCGATGTGGGCGTAACGGCGCTTGGAACCGCCGAGCACCTTGATGCACATCAGTTCCTTGGCGCCCGAGTTGTCGGCGGCGTCGAGATAGCTCTGCATCTGGATCATGGCTGTCTCTCCTTACTCGGCCGCGCGGGCGATGATTTCCACCACCCGCCAGTTCTTGGTCTTGGACATCGGCGCGCACTCGGCGATGCGCACGACGTCGCCTTCGTTGCAGGCGTTGTCGGCGTCATGGGCGTGGAGCTTGGTCGAGCGACGCATGTACTTGCCGTACAGCGCGTGCTTGACCTGGCGCTCGACGAGCACGGTGATGGTCTTGTCCATCTTGTTGCTGACAACGCGGCCTTCGACCGTGTGCAGCTTCTTGGTTGTGGTTTCGGTCATGGCCATTCCTTACTTCTTCGTGCCCGATTGAGGCTGGCCGAGCAGCATGTTCACGCGAGCGATCTCGCGGCGCACACGGCGGGCCTCGTGGGTCTTGGACAGCTGGCCAGTGGCTTTCTGCATGCGCAGTGCGAACTGCTCCTTCTGCAGGTCCACCAGGTGGGTCTTCAGCTCGTCGGCCGACTTCTGACGCAATTGCTTGAGTTCCATCAGCGCACCGTCCGGGTCACGAAAGTGGTGGTCACCGACAGCTTGGCCGCGGCCAGGCGGAACGCCTCGCGTGCGACTTCCTCGCTGACGCCCTCGATCTCGTAGATCATCCGGCCGGGCTGGATCTGCGCGACCCAGTACTCGACGTTGCCCTTGCCGGAGCCCATGCGGACCTCGATCGGCTTCTTGGTGATCGGCTTGTCGGGGAACACGCGGATCCACATCTTGCCGCCGCGCTTGACGTAGCGGCTGATGGAACGACGCGCGGCCTCGATCTGGCGAGCGGTGAGCTGGCCGAACGCGGTCGACTTCAGGCCGAATTCGCCGAAACTGACGGCGTTGCCGCTCCAGGCCAGGCTGTCGTTCCGGCCCTTGTGCATCTTGCGGTACTTGGTGCGTTTTGGTTGCAACATGGCTTATTCCCTCGCGTCACGTGCGGGGCGCGGCGGACGCGGACGGTCGCTGCGATCGCCTCGATCGCTACGCGGGGAGTCGTCCTGCTTTTCCTGACCGACCTGGCTGAAATCGAAGATCTCACCCTTGTAGACCCACACCTTGATGCCGATGATTCCGTACGTGGTCTTCGCTTCGGCAAAGCCGTAGTCGATGTCGGCGCGCAGCGTGTGCAGCGGCACGCGACCTTCGCGGTACCACTCCGAACGGGCGATTTCCGCGCCGTTCAAGCGACCAGCGACGTTGACCTTGATGCCCAGCGCGCCGAGGCGGATCGCATTGCCGACCGCACGCTTCATTGCGCGGCGGAACATGATGCGGCGCTCGAGCTGCTGCGCGATCGATTCGGAGACCAGCTGTGCGTCGAGCTCGGGCTTGCGCACTTCGGTCACGTTGATGTGCGCCGGGACGCCCATCAGGTCGCTGACCTCTTTACGCAGCTTCTCGATGTCCTCGCCGCGCTTGCCGATCACCACGCCCGGGCGGGCGGTGTGGATCGTGACGCGCGCATTGTTGGCCGGGCGTTCGATCAGGATCTTGGAGATCCCGGCCTGGGCCAGCTTCTTGCGCAGCATCTGCCGGACCAGGAGGTCGGCGGCCAGGTACTCGGCGAAGTGCTTCTTGCCGGCGTACCACTTGGAGTTCCAGTCCTTGGAGATACCAAGGCGGATACCGGTCGGATGTACTTTGTGACCCATGATTACTTGCCCTCGCCGACGACGACGGTGATGTGGCTGGTGCGCTTCAGGATCCGCGTACCACGGCCCTTCGCACGCGCCATGAAGCGCTTCAGCGTGGGGCCTTCGTCGACCATGATGGTCTTGACCTTGAGCGCGTCCACGTCGGCACCCTGGTTGTTCTCGGCGTTGGCGATCGCCGACTCGACGACCTTGCGGATCATCGATGCGGCTTTCTTGTCCGAGAACTTCAACAGGTTGACGGCGCGTTCGGCCGACAGGCCGCGGACCTGGTCGGCGACGAGACGGGCTTTCTGGGCGGAGATGCGCGCGCTGCGCAGGATGGCTTTGGCTTCCATGGTCATCTCCTTACTTGCCCGACTTCTTGTCGCCGCCGTGACCCTTGAAGGTCCGGGTGAGCGCGAATTCGCCGAGCTTGTGGCCGACCATGTTCTCGTTGACCAGAACCGGGATGTGGTTCTTGCCGTTGTGGATGGCCAGCGTGAAGCCGACCATTTCCGGCAGGATCATCGAACGACGCGACCAGGTCTTGATCGGCTTCTTGTTGGAACCCGCGGTCTCCACCTTCTTCATCAGGTGGTGGTCGACGAACGGGCCTTTCTTCAGTGAACGTGGCATGGCCGATTAGCTCCTGCGATCGCGCACGATGAACTGCTGCGTGCGCTTGTTCTTGCGGGTCTTGTAACCCTTGGTCGGCACGCCCCACGGGGTGACCGGATGCGGATTACCCTGGCCCGCCTTGGCTTCACCACCACCGTGCGGATGGTCGACCGGGTTCATGGCCGCGCCGCGGACGGTCGGCTTGACGCCGCGCCAGCGCGAGGCGCCGGCCTTGCCGAGCTTCTCGAGGCTGTGTTCGTCGTTGCCGACTTCGCCGATCGTGGCGCGGCACTCGGCCGGCACGCGGCGCATCTCGCCGGAGCGCAGGCGCAGCGTAGCGTAGACGCCTTCGCGGGCAACCAGCTGCACGCCGGCACCGGCGGCACGTGCGATCTGCGCGCCCTTGCCCGGCTTCATCTCGATGCAGTGCACGGTGGCACCGACCGGGATGTTGCGCAGCGGCAGGGTGTTGCCGGTCTTGATCGGGGCACTGCTGCCCGCGATCACCTGGTCGCCGGCCTTGAGGCCCTTCGGCGCGATGATGTAGCGGCGCTCACCGTCGACGTAGCACAGCAGCGCGATGTGCGCGGTGCGGTTCGGATCGTATTCGATCCGCTCCACGCGCGCCGGAATGCCTTC
>JAKFDG010000074.1:0-8134 GCA_036677285.1 Pseudoxanthomonas sp. | reverse complement strand
CTGATCACCATCAAGATCCACCCCGACAAGATCCGCGAAGTGATCGGCAAGGGCGGTTCGGTGATCCAGGCGATCACCAAGGAAACCGGCACCCAGATCGACATCCAGGACGACGGCACCATCACCATCGCCTCGGTCAACGGCGCCGCCGGCCAGGCCGCGAAGGCCCGCATCGAGCAGATCACGTCCGACGTCGAGCCGGGCCGCATCTACGAGGGCAAGGTCGCCAAGCTGATGGACTTCGGTGCGTTCGTCACCATCGCCCCGGGCAAGGACGGTCTCGTGCACGTCTCGCAGATCTCCAGCGAGCGCGTGGAGAAGGTCTCCGACAAGCTGAAGGAAGGCGACATCGTCAAGGTCAAGGTGCTGGAGGTCGACAAGCAGGGCCGCATCCGCCTGTCGATGAAGGCCGTGGAAGAAGGCGAGGGCGTGGTGGCCGAGTAAGCCGCTGCACCGTTGCGATATACGAGAAAGCGGGCTTCGGCCCGCTTTTTCTTTGGCCGACGCTTCGCCTCCGTCCGCTCATCATGCTTTTCGGAACCGGATTGGCGGATTGCACCGGCCACTGCTAGATTCCAGTACCGCTTACGGCAGGGAGAAGAACGTGGCTTCAGCAACCCAGGACCTGGACCTTTTCGTACGTGAAGCGCTCGCCAAGGGCGAGGCGAAGGAAGCGATCGAAGCCGCGCTGGTTTCGGCGGGCTGGCCGACGGAACAGATTCGCAGCGCGTTGAATGTCTACGCCGATGTCGGTTTTTCCGTGCCGGTTCCCAAGCCGAGGCCTTATCTTTCCGCGCGCGAAGCCTTCCTCTACCTGACCTTGTTCACCACGCTTTATCTCTCAGCTTTCCACCTCGGCAAGCTGTTATTCAAACTGATCGAGCAGACGTGGCCCGACCCGGCCGACGCCGAGTATGTGGTCAGGAACCTCGCGGACTCGATCCGCTGGTCGACGGCGTCGGTGATCATCGCCTTCCCGGTGTTCCTCTTCGTCGCCCGGTACCTGGGCAAGGAACTGGCGCGTAGTCCGGCCAAGCGGCTTTCGGCGGTACGCCGCTGGCTGACGTACCTGACCTTGTTCATCGCGGCCGTGGTGCTGATCGTGGACATGACCACGCTGGTCAACAACGTCCTGGGCGGTGAACTGACCCTGCGCTTCGTGCTCAAGGTCGTGGTGGCGGCGGTGATCGCCGGCACCGTGTTCGGTTATTACCTGTGGGACCTGCGCAAAGAGGAGAAGGAAGCATGAGCGTCGGCAACGCCGGACGCTGGCTGGCCCTCGCCGCCAGCGTGGCGGTGGTTGCAACGGTAGTGGCTGCGATGCTGGTGATGGGATCGCCGGGATCGCAGCGCGAATCGCGGCTGGACCGCAAGCGCGAGCAGGACATGCAACGCATCGCGATGGCGATCGATAGCCGCACCCTCGCCGGGAAGCCACTCCCGGCCGACCTGGCCAGCCTCGCCCGCGAGCCGGGGAGGCGGCTTTCGATCGCCGATCCCGCGACCGCCGCGCCTTACGTTTACGAGATCACCGGAGACCACAGCTATCGTCTGTGCGCCGTGTTCACCACCGATACCGCGGAGGAATCCCGCAAGGCGTGGATAAACCAGGCTTGGCTGCACGGTCCGGGCAGGCGTTGCTTTGATCGAAAGGCAGATCGCAGGAAGGATTGAAGAGCCCGTCCCAACAAGTTCTTCGACAGACGCAGATCACCCGCACCTGAATGTTATAGGCGGTCTTTCCGCACATCTCACCAACGCTTAACCGAGCCGTGGCTATTTTTTGCCCTCCAATGCTGGAAGGAGCGTAGTCATGCGCAAACTCATTCTGGGACTGTGCCTGGGGCTGATGGCCCCGGTCGCCAGCGCAGATGGCGTGCAGAACAAGTGGCGGCTGGAACTCAGCGGCAACGCCGAGTCGGCGGGCCGCATCGTGCTGCAGCTGGCGCCGGCCGAAGGCGATCCGATCACTGCGACAGCCGCGATCCCAGAGGGGCGCGGCGAGAACGACGTGGCCAGGGACATCCGCACCGCACTGCAAACTGCGGCGGGCAAGCGCTATGACGTCGAAGTGGATGATGGCGAGGACGTGCTGGTCAAGAAGCACGAAGGCGAGCGCGATTTCGTCATCACCGTCGTCGAGAACAGCGTGCAGGGAGTGAAGATCAACGTCGGCGCCGAATGACTGTCCGGCCGCGTACAACCTCGCGCAAGGCGGGCAGTACTTCTCTTTTTGTGGGGCAAAAAAACCCTGGCCTTGGCCAAGGTTTTTGTTTTCCTGTCGCCGCTGCTCAGTTCTGCTGCGGAGTGTTCTCGGCGAAGTATTCGTGGCTGTCGGCATTGCTGATCGCCGAATTCGGGTCGCTCAGCCTCGTAGGATGGGTTGAGCGCAGCGATGCCCATCGCATTTCTATTTGAAGCCGCTATACGTCACGTTGCTTGGGCCAGCGCCCGTGCGAGCGTCGTCGCGACCCGTGTACGAGCCATGCCATGCGGTCGAAGGCGTATCCGCCCTCGGCATAGCCGCTCCAAGGGTGGCTTTTCGGTTTTTGGCGCTCGGACGCCTTCCTGACTTTCGGCACGCTCACCGGGAGCGTGATCGGACCTAGCGTTGCCGCGCACCGATCATCCCGATCCGCCGCTGCGTGGGACCGACATGCCAACCTTCGACCGCCGCCAATTCCTGAAACTCGCCGCTGCGCTGGGTGCGACCCTGGCCTGGGGCTGCGCGCACGTGCGCCCTTCTTCGAGCGGATGGAGCGAGCGCCGCGACCTGTATCCGCAGGGTGTCGCGTCGGGCGATCCCGATGACAACAGCGCCCTGCTGTGGACGCGACGCCCCTATGCGGACGGGCGCAAGGACGCCACCTTGCTGGTCGAAGTGGCGGCCGATCCGGCGTTCACGCGCGTGGTCGCGACGGCGACGGCGCGGGTGCTGGCCCAATCCGACTGGACCTGTCGCGTGCTCGTGGGCGATCTGCATCCTACGAGCGAATACTGGTATCGCTTCGTCGACGAAGACGGCAACGGCAGCCGGATCGGCCGCACGATGACGGCGCCCGGCCCCGACGATTCGCGGCCCGCGCGTTTCGCCTTCGTCAGCTGCCAGAGCCTCCCCGAGGGCGCAATGAATGCCTATCGGCGAATGATCTGGGAAGACGAGCGGGCCGCGCCCGAGGAACGGATCGGGTTCGTGCTGCACTTGGGCGACTTCGTCTACGAAGTGGTGCAGTACCCGGATCAGGTCAAGAACGGCCATCGTTACGACCGCCTCATTACCTTCCCGATCAAGTTCCCCAAGGGCAAGACGGTCGCCAAGAACCGCTTCTGGGTGCCGGACTCGCTGGAGGACTATCGCGTCCTCTACCACGCCTACCTGCAGGACCCAGATCTGCAGGATGCGCGCGCACGCTGGCCCTTCGTGTGCATCTGGGACAACCACGAGTTCTCCTGGAATGCCTGGCAATCGATCCAGGAATTCCCCGGCACCGAAGGCTGGGTGCCCGCGCAGACGCTCAAGGTCGCGGCGAACCAGGCCTGGTTCGAATTCCAGCCGGCGCGTGTGCTGCCGCCGGGCTCGAAGCTGGACACCTTCGATGCGCCGCAGGTTGTCGACGTGTTGGTCAAGGACTTCGACGACGACGGCCTGGGAACTGAAGCCAACAACCTCGCTGCGATCAACAGTCTGATCGCCTATCGCGCCTTGCGTTGGGGCCGGCACATCGATCTGCTCATCACCGACAACCGCAGTTTCCGCTCGCGTGACCCCGGCAACCACGACGAGATCAACCCGCTGTTCGAAGGCGACACCCTGGGCTTCGTCCCCGAGGAATTGTGGGCGCAGCTCGACGCCGGCCGCGACTACGCCAACGGCCATCCGCCGGCGAAGCTCACGATGGGCGACAAGAGCGTGGACAACTACGTGGCCAAAGCGGCACCACAGACGATGCTGGGCGCGAAGCAGAAAGCCTGGTTCCTCAAGCGCCTGCGCGGTGCGACCGCCACCTGGAAGGTCTGGGGGAATTCATTGGGTACGCTCGACCAGCGCGTCGATCCGCAGAACCTGCCGCCCGAGCTGGGCAAGTGGAAAGGCGCGGGCTACGGCCTCATGGCCACCTACGACTGGGGCGGCATGTACTTTGAGCGCGCCGAGATCTTCGATGCCGTGCGCGATGCCGGCATCACCGGTTTCGCCATTGTCGCCGGCGATCGCCACAGCTTCTGGGCGGGCTACGCTGCCAAGACGTTGCCGCCCGCGGCCTTCGAGCCGGTGGGCGTCAGCTTCGTGGGCGGCTCGCTGATCTCCCCAGGCATGGCCGAGGCCAACGAGCACAACCAGAAGAAGGAAAACAATCCGACGCGCCCCTTGTACATCGCCGAGATCGCCGGCGGCCCGTCGCAGTGCACGGCCAACCTGATGTTTCGCCACGGCGTGAAGTCGGCGCTGGAATACGCCAAGAGCGGCGACCTGGCGAAGGCGCACGCGGTGCGCAACCCGGAGCTGGCCCCGCACCTGACCTTCGTCGACATGGGCGGGCACGGCTACGCCACCGTGTGCGTCGATGCCGAGAAGATGGTGACCGAGTTCGTCTGCATCCCGCGGCCGATCACGCGCAGCCCGGGCGAAGACGGCGGACCGCTGCGCTATCGCGTCCGCCACGAAGTGCCGCTATGGCAGGCCGGCGAACGGCCACAAATGCGGCAGACGGTCGTGGAAGGCGATGCGGGACTGGCGGTGTGACGCGCGTAGGCCGGTAGGGTGGGCTTCAGCCCACCGCTTTTTCCGAACTCACCACGGCCAAGTGGATCGCGATGGTGGGCCAAGGCCCACCCTACGTAGAGCAAATAAGCCTTCCGGAATCGCGCAGAGCCTTTCCCGAAGACAAAAAAGCCGTTCCGGAAAGGAAAATTGCTCTTCTGGAAAGCAAAAACACTCTTCCCGAATCCCTTTTTTCCCTTCGCGAAGGGCAAATAAGCATTCGGGAAAGGAAATTAGCTCCATCGGAACAGCTTTTTTGTCTTCCGTTGATGAAATTTTCATCAACGGAATACCTTTTTTGTATTCCGGAAGGCAAAAAAGCCTTGATGGACCTTGCTTGTGAGCGCGGTTGCGGGGGCGACGTCCCCCAAGGGGGCTTCCTTCGGGGCGTCAGTCGCGAAGCAGGGCAGGGGTGCTGTGGATTCCGGGGCAATCGCGACTTACGTCGCTCCCACAAGGCTTCTGCTCCCGCGATGCCGAGCCCCGAAAACTGCTCGCGTGCCGCCTGGTCCTGGCAGTTCACCCTTTGCCGCCTCGCTCCTCCAATGCGCGGCGAAGTCGCGACAGCGCCATCGTGATATCGCCTGCATCGATTACCCCATACCCGAAGGCCAGTGCTGGCCGATCGGGCGGCGTCATTGAATATTCCGCAGTCGATTGCGCGCCAGGCGCATGCCTGCGTGCCTGCGTGAAGATTGCGGACGCAAGCTGCGGTGCGCGGATGCGGGCGGCGAGGTGGAGTCCGGCTTCGGAAGGGATCGGCTCCAGCCACCGGCCCAGTTCGTGGTGCAGGCCGTCGAGCAAGGCCTCGCGCCTGGCCGCGTAGATCGACTGCATCCGTCGCACGTGGCGCGCCAGGTGCCCATCACGGATGAACGCCGCCAGCACCGACTGGGTGATCGTGTCGCAATGCGAATCGGCGCAATGCTTGACCGCGATGAGCGCGTCGCGTGCCCATGGCGGCGCCACCACGAAGCCCTTGCGCAACGAAGGAAACAGGCTCTTGGAGAACGTGCCGACATAGAACACCAGTTCGTCGCGATCCAGCGTCTGCAGCGCATCCAGCGGCCGTCCGCCGAAGCGGAACTCGCCATCGTAATCGTCCTCGATGATCGTCGCGCCATGGCTTCGGGCGAAATCCAGCAGCGCGGTGCGCCGGCGCAGCGACAGTGCGGCACCGGTGGGCGACTGGTGCGAGGGCGTGACGCTGATGATGCGGACATCACTTGGAAGCTGGTCGACGCGCAGTCCTTCGTCGTCCACCGGTATCGGCACCAGCAGCGCACCGGCTGCGACGAAGGCCGCGCGCACCGGCGGATAGCCCGGTTCTTCCACGGCAACCCTGGTCTGTCCCGGCGTCACCAACAGGCGCGCGAGCAGGTCGAATGCCTGTTGCGCGCCGGAGGTCACGATCACGTCGCTGCCGTTGCAGGCGACCGCGCGCGCGAATGCGACATGCCGGGCGATGGCTTCACGCAGGGTGGGTATGCCTTCGGATGGGGGATAGCTGAATCCGGTCCTGGACCAAGCACGCAGCGATCGCACCGACAGGCGTCGCCAGAGGTCGTGCGGGAAATGGCGATGGTCGGGTATGCCCAGGCGGAAGTTGCGTTCGGGCAGTTCGCGCGCGGGTGAAGGAAGCAGGAAAGGCACGCGCCACATCGGGTTGAGGCGCGGATCTTCGAGAGGTTGTGGCGCGCGCGCTGGCCTCGTCCGGCGACGGGTGGCGAGGTCGGCGACCACCGCCTTGGCGCCCTTGCGCGAGATCGCATAGCCCTCGGCGATCAGCAGGTCATAGGCGGTGACCACCGTGTTGCGGGCGATGCCCAAGGCAGTGGCGGCGTGCCGCGAGGCCGGCAGCGTCGCGCCCGCGGCCAGCCGCCCATCGAGGATCGCGGCTCGCAGTTGATGATGCAGCTGGTGGGTCAGACTGCCCGTGCCACGGGTCGGTAGATCCAGGGCAAAGGGAAATACTGGCTCCATATGATCTCCAATAACTGGACCAATCAGGGGTCCAGATTACTCCTAACCTGTCCTCATGGCGGCTGGGTCACATCGATCCTCCGTCGAAATCCCCTTGCTGACGAAGAGGCCTGGTCATGACCTTCCCTATCTGCGAAACCTGCGGCACCCAGTATCCCGACAGCCCCGTTCCTCCCGAGCAGTGTCCCGTCTGCGAAGACGAGCGCCAGTACGTCGGGTGGGGTGGGCAGACCTGGACAACGCACGAGGCACTGGCCGCCAGATACAAGCTGCGGATGGAAGAGGACGACGGCCTGCTGGGCATCGGCGTTACTCCGGACTTCGCCATCCCGCAGCGCGCACTGCTCCTGCCGACGGATGCCGGCAACCTGCTCTGGGAATGCGTCAGCCTGGTCACCGACGGAGCGGTCGCCGCATTGAAGGCGAGAGGTGGCGTGGACCAGATCGTCATCTCCCATCCGCACTTCTATTCCTCGATGGTGGAATGGAGCGAGGCGCTGGGCGGGGTTCCGATCCTGTTGCACGAAGCTGACAGGGAATGGGTGCGCAGGTCCTCTTCGCGGATCCGGTTCTGGAGCGGCGACGCACACAAACTTTCCGATGCCGTCACCCTGATCCGCTGCGGCGGCCACTTCCCCGGCAGTGCGGCTATCCACTGGAAGGACGGCCCGCGCCCTGGCGGCGCGCTGTTCCCGGGCGATGCCCTGCAGGTCGTGCTGGACCGGCGCCACGTCACCTTCATGTACAGCTACCCCAATTACATGCCGATGAAATCCAGCGACGTGAAAAGCATGCGTTCGCGCCTGGCGGGGTACGGATTCGAGGATGTGTTCGGCTATACCTGGGGCCGCAACATCATCGGTGGCGGGCGCGAAGCCGTCGATGCCTCCTTCGATCGCTGGCTGGCAGCTGTTTCCAACTGATGCTCAAACCGAGCAAGCGGGGGCACGAACCGCCCTTCGCCTTGCGATCAATTCCACTTACCGAAGGAGACGCCGTCATGTCCGCCGGATTCGAAGCCTTGCGTGAATATCTCCCCGCGCGATTCAGCAGCACAGCCGACTTGCCGTGGATTCCATCGGCGACTCCGGGGAAATCGTCCAAACCCCTGCGGTTTCTTGCCGATGATCGCGGTTTCGTCGAATTGCTGCGCATGGAGCCAGGCGTGGTGATGCCGCTGCATCGCCATACCGGCGAGATCCATGCCTACAACCTGTCAGGCTCACGCCAGCTGTGCACCGGCGAAGTGATAGGACCGGGGGATTATGTCTACGAACCGCCGGGCAATACCGATTGGTGGAAGATCGTGGGTGAAGAAACCATGGTCGCCCTGGTGATAGTCATGGGCGTAGTCGAATTCCTCGGTCCAGGCGGGGTCGTGCGGGCGCGTGC
>JAKFDG010000073.1:0-1637 GCA_036677285.1 Pseudoxanthomonas sp. | reverse complement strand
GCGCAACAGCGATGCGATCTATGGCGAAGGCCACGCCTACTACTACCACGTGTATCCCAACATCATGCTCAACATCATGCCCGGCCGTCTGCAGACCAACCGGGTATTGCCGCTGGGCCCGGACCGCTGCCGGGTGGAATTCGACTACTACTACGCGCAGGACGCGCAGGCCATGGCCCGCATCGCCGCCGACCAGCAGTTCAGCGACGAGGTGCAGCTGGAGGACGTGGCCATCTGCGAGGCAGTGCAGCAGGGCCTGGCCTCCGGCACCTACGAGGCCGGGCGGCTGAGCCCGAAACGCGAAAGCGGCGTCTGGCATTTCCACAATCTTTTGCGTGCGGCCTATGCCGCGGGAGCACGGGATCCAGGAGCAGGCGCATGAGGTTGCGCAAGTCGTTGCCGCTGTTCCTCATCGTCGCCTGCGCAACTGCACCCGCGATCGCGGCGCCCGCCGGCGGCAGCATGCGTGTGCATGCCGGGCATGTGCTCGATATCGAAACCGGCAAGGTGCTGCACGACCAGGACATCGTGGTCGAAGCCGGCCGGATCCGTTCGATCGGACCGCACGCCGGGGTTGCCGGCACCGGCGCGGCACCGCTGGACTGGTCGGGCTACACGGTCGTGCCGGGAATGATGGACATGCACACCCACCTGGCCGACGAAGGCCAGTCCGCCGATCCGGCTGCGCCGTTGCACAGCACGCCGGCGCGCGACGCCTTCATCGGCGCGAAGAATGCGCGCGATACGTTGCGCGCGGGCTTCACCACCGTGCGCGACGTCGGCGTGTACCGCGGCTTCGCCGACGTCGCCCTGCGCGACGCGATCAACGCGGGCCTGGTGCCGGGGCCGCGCATGTTCGTCGCCGGCGCCTACATCACCATCACCGGCGGCGGCGGCGAGATCACCGGCCTGCCCCAGGGTACGGTGCTGCCCGATGAATTCCGCCGTGGCGTGGCCGATTCGGAAGCCGAAGTGCGCAGGAAGGTCAACGCCTTGCTCGACGGCGGCGCCGATTTCATCAAGGTGATCGCCACCGGCGCCGTGCTCACCGCCGGCACCGAACCGGGCGAGTCCGAATACAGCGAAGCCGAGGTCCGCGCCGCGGTCGAGGAAGCCGCGCGCCGCGGCACCTTCGTCGCCGCGCACGCGCACGGCGCTGAAGGCATCAAGCGCGCGACGCGCGCGGGCGCGCGCTCGATCGAACACGGCTCGTTGATGGACGACGAGTCCATCGCCCTGATGAAGCAGCACGGCACCTGGCTCGACGCCGACATCTACAACGGCGACTACATCGACACCGTCGGCCGCGCGACGGGCTGGTCGGAAGAGATCATGCGCAAGAACCTGCAGACCACCGACGCGCAGCGCGAAGGTTTCCGCAAGGCGGTCAAGGCCGGGGTGAACATTTCCTATGGCACCGATGCGGGCGTCTATCCGCATGGCGACAACGCGCGCCAGTTCGCCTACATGGTGAAGTACGGGATGACGCCGCTGCAGGCGATCCGTTCGGCGACCCTCGACTCGGCGCGCCTGCTGGGCAAAGAGGCGGCGCTGGGTTCCATCGCCGTCGGCAAGTTGGCCGACCTGGTCGCGGTGGCCTGCGATCCACTGCAGGACGTCGAATGCCTGCGCCAGGT
>JAKFDG010000072.1:0-1715 GCA_036677285.1 Pseudoxanthomonas sp. | reverse complement strand
TCGCCGGAGCAGGAACTGAAGTCGATGCGCATGCGTGTCACCGTTGCGCTGACCGGCGTGCTGGCGCTGGCGATCATGCGCGCCGGCGCCTTCATCGCGCTGGCCACTGGCGCGACGATCATCACCTGGGTTCCCATCCCCGCGCTGCCCTGGTTCACCTGGGGCATGTGGCTGTTTCTGCTGGTGACGCCGGTGCAGTTCATTGGCGGCTGGAGTTTCTACAAAGGCTCATGGAACGCCTTGCGCAACCGCTCGATCAACATGGATTTGCTGATTGCGCTGGGTACCAGTGTGGCCTACCTCTACAGCGTCGCGGTGCTGTTCTTCCCGTCGATTCTGCCGGTGAAGGTGGAAGAGCGCGACGTGTACTTCGAGGTTTCGGCGGTCATCATCGCCTTCGTGCTGCTGGGCAAGTACATGGAGGAGATCATCAAGAAGCACTCCTCGGCGGCCGTGCGCAAACTGCTTGACCTGAAGCCCGCCACCGCCCAGGTCGTGCGCGACGGCGTCGAGATGGAGGTGCCCGCCGAGAGCGTGATGGTGGGTGAGACCGTCGTCGTGCGGCCGGGTCAGCGCATCGCCACCGACGGGATGGTGCTGGACGGTGCGTCCGCCGTCGATGAATCGATGCTCACCGGAGAGTCCATGCCGGTGGAAAAAGTGACAGGCTCCAAGGTCATCGGCGGTACGCTGAACCGCACCGGCTCGTTCCGCTTCCAGGCCACGCGCGTGGGTGCCGAGACGGCGCTGGCCCAGATCATCAAGATGGTCGAGGATGCCCAGACCAGCAGCGCGCCGATCCAGCGCATCGCTGACCAGGTGACGCGCTACTTCGTGCCGGCCATCGTCGGCACGGCCGTCCTCGCGTTCGCCGGCTGGTGGCTGGCCGGAAATTTCCCGCAAGGGTTGCTGGCCTTCATCGCCGTGCTGATCATCGCCTGCCCCTGCGCACTCGGCATCGCAACGCCCGCTGCGCTCATGGTCGGCGTCGGGCGCGGTGCGCAGGCGGGCATCCTGATCCGCGGTGGCGACATCCTGGAGAAGGCGCAGAAACTCGACACGGTCGTGTTTGACAAGACCGGCACACTCACGCGTGGCGAGCCCAACATCACCGATGTCCTGCTGCAACCGGAGTGGACGAAAGAGCAGGCGCTGCGGCTGGCGGCGAGCCTTGAATCCGGTTCGGAGCACCCGCTGGCCGAGGCCATCGTGCGCGGCGCGCGCGAGGCCGGCGTGGCGCCAGCGACGGTTGAAGGATTCGATTCGATCCCCGGCCATGGCGTGCAAGGCCGGGTCGATGGTGCGCCCCTGCTGCTGGGCAACCGGCGGCTGATGCAGCGTGAAAGCGTGGACATCTCCCCCGTGCAGTCCGACATGGAACGCCTGGAGGCCGATGGCAAGACCGCCATGCTGCTGGCCAGCGGCGCACGCTTGGTGGCCGTGATCGCTGTCGCCGACACGGTCAAGCCGGAAGCGAAGGAGGCCGTTGCCGCGCTACGGGCCGAGAAGGTGGAGGTGGTCATGTTGACCGGCGACAACCAGCGCACCGCCGTTGCCATTGGCCGCCTGCTGGGCATCGACCGCGTCATTGCCGACGTGCTGCCCTCCGACAAGGCCAAAACCATCAAGGACCTGCAGGCACAAGGCCGGGTTGTGGCGATGGTCGGCGACGGCGTCAATGACGCGCCTGCCCTGGCCACCGCCGACATCGGCAT
>JAKFDG010000071.1:0-1780 GCA_036677285.1 Pseudoxanthomonas sp. | reverse complement strand
GGCAACACAGGAAAGCATCACAATGGTCAAGATTCGCCTTACCCGTGGCGGCGCCAAGAAGCGTCCCTTCTACCACATCATCGTCACCGACTCGCGCAGCGCGCGCGACGGCCGCAACATCGAGCGCCTGGGTTACTACAACCCCGTTGCCGCCGGCAACGAGAAGCGCATCGAGCTGGACACCGCCCGCGTCGACCATTGGGTCGGGCAGGGCGCGCAGATGACCGATAAGGTCCGCAACCTGTACAAGGAAGCGGGCAAGGTCAAGGCGCAGGCTTCGGCCTGATCCTGCAGGGCGGCGCGTCGAGCGTCGCCCGAATCCCATGAGCGATAACGAACGTCGAATCCTGTTGGGCAGGATAGTCGGCGCCTTCGGCATACGCGGACAGATCAAGATCGAATCCTGGACGGAACCGCGCGATGCGATCTTCCGCTACCAGCCATGGATCCTGCGCGATGCCTCGGGCAACGAACGCGAATTCAGCGGCGCGCGCGGAAAAGAATCCGGCAAGCACCTGGTCGCGACTTTCCCGGACGTGACGGATCGCGACGTGGTGGAAGCCATGCGTGGCACCGATATCTATGTCCCGCGCTCCGCATTGCCGCCGCCCAAACCCGGCGAGTTCTACTGGGTGGACCTTGAGGGTTTCCGCGTGGTCACGGTCGAGGGTGTCGACTTCGGTACCGTGTCGCACCTGTTCTCCACCGGCGCCAACGATGTGCTGATGGTGCATGGCGATCGCGAGCGCCTCGTGCCGTTCATCGAGCCGGATTTCGTCAAGTCGGTGGATTTCGAGGCCGGGCTGATCACCGTCGACTGGGATCCGGACTTCTGATGCGCATCGACGTGGTGAGCCTGTTCCCGGAATTCATCGCGCAATGCGCGGGCTTCGGCGTGGTCGGTCGGGCGCAGGAAAGGGAGTTGCTGTCGCTGCAGGGCTGGAACCCGCGTGACTATGCCGAAGGTGGTTATCGACGGGTGGATGATCGTCCGTTCGGCGGCGGTCCCGGCATGGTGATGATGATCGACCCGCTGCGGGCCTGCCTGGCTGCCGTGCGTGCCGCCGATGCGCAGCCGGCGCCGGTCATCTACCTGACCCCGCAAGGCAGGCCATTGACCCAGAAGAAGGTGCGTGACCTGGCCGCATTGCCGCGCCTGATCCTGCTATGCGGGCGCTACGAGGGGGTCGACGAGCGTCTGGTCGCGGCTGAGGTGGACGAGGAAATCTCCATCGGCGACTACGTGCTGTCCGGCGGCGAGCTGGGTGCGGCCGTGGTCATCGACGCGGTGGCCCGCCTGCAGGAGGGCGCGCTGAACGATGCCGAATCCGCCGCCCAGGACAGTTTCGAGGCTGACGGCCTGTTGGATTGCCCGCACTACACCCACCCGGCCAGCCATGCCCTGGGCGAGGTTCCGGCGGTGCTGCGTTCCGGTGACCATGCCGCCATCGCCCGTTGGCGCCGGCAGCAGGCGCTGGGCCGGACCTGGCTGCGGCGTCCGGAATTGCTGGACGAGAGCTCGTTGTCCAAGGCTGACCGGATACTGCTGGAAGCCTTCCGGCAAGAAGCCAGGCCGACCGGTACAAAAAACGGCTAACTCCTCGCACCACAAGGGAAATTCGGGTAAGATGCCCGGCTCTCGGCCGTTCCACGCCTTGAACCCACAATAATATCGTGCAGCACAATCCGGTGACTGCATCAGTTTCCAGTTGTCGAACGACACGCCCACGACACTCATACGGTGCCACCATGACCAAGCTCAACATGAACATCCTGGCTG
>JAKFDG010000070.1:0-14167 GCA_036677285.1 Pseudoxanthomonas sp. | reverse complement strand
CAACTACTTGAAGCGGTACACCACGTTCATGGTGGTCAGGGTGTCCGTCTTCTTGCGTTCGGCATCGACATCGCTGTTGCGCCGCGCCTGCAGCCCGGCCTTGAGCGCCAGGTGTGAGTTCATCGCCACCGACACCCCGAGTTCGTTCTGGGCGAAGGTGTTGTGCGCGCCGGACTCGACCAGCAGGGTGTTCGCCAGCTCGGTGTTGTCAGTCAGGCCGAACTTCAGGCCAATGAAGCCGCGACCGATCAGGCCGGATTCGGTGCTGCCCTCCTCGGCGTCGTGCGCACGCCGGAAACCCGGACCGATCTGCAAGTCGAGCTGGGTGCGTTCGCCATCCATCACCCGGGTGCCGTAGCCGATGCTTGCGGTCTGCAGCCAGTCGTAGGTGGCGAAATCGTCCTGTTCGTAACGCAGCGCGGTGGTGAACTGGCGGTGTTCGCCCAGCTTGAGCGCGCTGTTGGCGCCGAAGGTGTAGCGGTTTGCGGTGGTCTTGCGTTCGCGGACCGTGCCGCCGTTCCCATCGTCCACTGCGTACTCGGCGCGGGTGCGCAGGCCGAACAGATCGATGCCGTGGATCCAGTCGCCCCGGGTGTAGCGGACGTCCACGCGGGCATTCAGGCTTTCGCTGATGCTGTTGCCGCGGGCCGAGGCGAAACCCAGCTCGCCGCCGCCGGCCCAGGGCGAGGACTGTTCACTCGGCTCGTCTGGCAAGCATGCGTTGGCACGGGCAGCGGGCGAGACCAGGGCGAGCGACGCCAGCAGCAGGGGCAGGGGGAACAGGCGGAGCATGAATGGGTCTCGGGTAGCCGCAAGGAAATGGCGAGCTTGGGGTAGCCGCCTTGAAAACGTTTCCATCATACCGAAGATTGCATGGATATTGAAACCCAAGCCACTGTTCTACTTAACTTTTATGCTGCCCGATTTTTTGGCGGATTCCGTCGATATGATTGCAATGCCTGCCTCGATTGTCGGGGTTCCCGATTCCCACTCAGGGGCGGCAGTACTCGCGATCGCGACGCAACGCTTCATCCAGAAGCTCGCGTTCCCGGTCGGAAGTCGCGGTCAGCAGGCCTTGGATGCCGTCCTTGATCCGCGGGCAGGGCGGACCGGGGTCGCCGAAGAGCTTGCCGATGAATCCGACCACACGGGCCGGCGTGAGCGGGTCGCGCATCCGGAAGGATTCCGGCCGGTCTCCACCCGGCAACTCCGCCCGGCGGCTGCGCAACGGATTGCTGGCGAAAGAAGGGACGGGCGTTTGTTGGCGTGCCCATTCGCGGCCTTGTTCCAGCAGCTCACCCGCGGTTGCCGTGGACGCGGCTGCAGGGTCGGGTCCTGCTCCTTTGGAGGCTATTTCGAGCGGGGGGCGATCGGATCGTGCAGGCAGAATCCGCAACCCGGGGCGCGGGGCGGGTGGAGGTGGAGGTGGAGGCCGTGCGGAGGGGTGGACGATGCGTTCGACGAAGACCAAGCGCATGCGCGTTTCATCGGATTGCCTGCCACCGATGTGTTGGTGCAAACCCAGCAACCAGAACAGGCCGGCGTGCACCACCACGACCCATGCCCATGCAATGACTTGCGTGGTGCGTCCCTGCTCGTTCGATCGCATCCAGACCCCGCGGATTTAACCCGGAGTCTCGCAGCAGCCGGGTTAAACGAGGGTTAGGTGTTCATTGCGGCGCGTCGATGACGATGCCCGGGTCATCGAAACGCGAATAGCGGATGGTCATGGTGTAGGCCTTGCCCTGCGCCTGGCCACTGTGCAGCAATTGCAGGGGTAGGTCGTCGTCGCCGATCCAGAAGGTGAATTCGCTCGGCTCGGGCTGGGTGTGGCGCACCAGGTATTTCTTTGCCGATTCGCCGTCAACGCTGTCGCTGCCCTGCGCCTCGACGCTCATCCCGGCCTTGTTCTCCTCGATCTTCAGCGGATCGCGCCATTGGCTGAGGGTGCCCTGCGGCAGCGGCACCTTCATCGTCCGACCCTGGGTCTGCATGTACATGGTGTCGCCGATGATGACCTGGGTGCCGACCGGCATCTTCATGCGGTAACGGTCCGGGGCGACGAAATCCATTTCCGTGGTCATGAGCTGTGCGCCCTCCATCTTCATGGTTGCGTGGAAGCTTTTGGCGGCGAGGAACTTGTCCATCGACGCCTTCACTTCATCGACCGGATCAGACAGGGGGTTCAGCGCGGCAGCCGTTTTCGCCACGGCACCAGCCGGTGTTGACGCGGCTGCGGTCGGGTCAGCAGGCGTCGAAGGCTTGCAAGCGACGAGGGCTAGGGCGACCAGGCAGGCAAGCGTGAGCGGGCGAAGGGACATGCGGGAACTCCAGGCAGGGGGCGTGAGACTCAGGGTCGGGTTCGATCGTACCGGCATGCGCAGGCAGCTTGGGTCCGTGCGCTGGAAGCACCGTGCGCCTTCGATAGTCGCGCACCCATGCCTGGCATCGCACGGGCCCAAGCTGCCGACAGCAGCGGGTCTGTATTGAGTCGAACGCAAACGATACGACGAAAACGGCCACGGCTCGGCCATAATCGACGCATGGACAAGATCGAACGCATTACCGCCCTGCATCGCATCCTCAAGGCCGCCCGCTACCCGGTCACGGTCAAGCGGCTGCAGGAAGAACTGGGCTGCTCGCGCGCCACCGCCTACCGCGACCTGGCCTACCTGCGCGATGCGCTGATGGCGCCCATCGAGGGCGACGGCGAGGCGGGTTTCCGCTACCAGGCCAGCGAGAGCGAGCGTTTCGAGCTGCCGGGCCTGTGGCTGAGCTCCGAAGAGCTGTACGCGCTGCTCGCCGCGCAGCAATTGCTGGTGCGCACCGGCGGCGGCGTGTTGTCGGGCGCGCTGGCCCCGTTGCAGAAGCGCATCGAGGGCCTGCTGGCCGACCATGCCGGCGTCGCCCAGTGGCCGGTGGAGCGGGTGCGGGTGATCCCGCATCGCGGTCGCAAGCTCGATGAAGCGAGTTTCCGCGTCGTAGCCTCGGCGGTGCTCGAACGCAAGCAGCTCCACTTCGAATATCGCGCACGCTCCACCGACGAGCGCACCCGCCGCACGGTGTCGCCGCAGCGCATCACCCACTATCGCGACAACTGGTACCTGGATGCGTGGGACCACGAGCGCGAGGGACTGCGCAGCTTCGCCGTGGACCGGATCAGCAGCGCCAGGCTGGTGGAAGAGCCGGCGCGCGACCTGCCCGAGAGCGAGCTCAACCAGCACCTGGCCTCCAGCTACGGCATCTTCTCCGGCGAGCCCAAGGGGTGGGCCACCATCGTGTTCAGCGCCAAGACCGCACGCTGGGTGGCCGACGAGCAGTGGCATTCGAAACAGCAGGGCCGCTTCCTTTCAGACGGTCGTTACGAACTGAAGGTGCCGTACAGCGTCTCCCGCGAATTGCTGATGGACATCCTGCATTACGGCGCCGATGCCGAGATCATCGAGCCGCCGGTATTGCGCGAACAGGCCAAGTCGCTGCTGGAGCTGGCGCTCAGTAACTACGAGCGTTGAGGCTCTCCGTCTCTTTTGCGAAGGGTCGCAATCCGTGAGATGGATTGGCGGCAGGCTTCGGTTCCACCCACCTGGAGCCGCTGACATGCCGAAGTTCGTTGCCACGCCTTCCCGCCAACATGAATTCGCCTATCTCCAGATCGAGCGCGTCCTTCGCAGCGTCGTGATCGCCGGGCTGGCCCTGGTCCTGCTGTTGCCTGCGGCGCGTGGACAGAGCGACTGGCTGGGCTGGATGCCCCTGTGGCTGGTGGGAATGCCCGGGGTGGCGTGGTGGTCGCTGTACCGGTTCAGGTTGCCAGGGCGCCTGTCTGCGTCCCCCGATGCCGCGCATTGTGTGCGCCGACGCCGTGCCGGCGCACAGGCACGGCGGCGCATGATGCCGGCGCTGCAACGGTTCCCGCGCGTCGCCTGACCTTCGGCAGGGGGAAGGGTTTTCCGGCTGTGCTAGCGTTCTAGGATTACGTTCGCATACTGGAGCCATCAATTCGTGTCCAAGCTTACCCACGCCTGTCAGGCCATAGTAGTGGCCGCAGGCCTCACCGCTGCCGGCAGCACCATTGCCGAGGAGCCTTCAGTGGCCAGTGACCCCTACGCCTGGCTGGAAGACGTCACCGGCGACAAGCCGCTGGAATGGGTCAAGTCCGAGAATGCCAAGACCGAAGCCGAAATTGCGGCCACGCCCGAATTCAAGCAGCTCGAGGGCAAGATCCGGACCATGCTCGATTCCGACGCCAAGATCCCGGGCGTGGAGAAGATCGGGGACTACTACTACAACTTCTGGAAGGACAAGAACCATGAGCGCGGCGTGTGGCGTCGGACCACGCTGGAGGAATTCCGCAAGGCGCAACCGCAATGGGAAGTCGTGCTGGATTTGGACGCGCTCAACGCGGCCGAAGGACTGCAGGACGACAAGAAGTGGGTCTGGCACGGCGCCGATTGCCGCAAGCCCGATTACACGCGTTGCCTGATAGCGCTGTCGCGTGGCGGTTCAGACGCCGACGTGACCCGCGAGTTCGACCTGGTGAACAAACAGTGGGTCAAGGAGGGCTTCCTGCGTCCCGAGGCCAAGGGCGCGCTGGGTTGGAAGGATGCCGACACGGTCTACGTGTTCACCGATTTCGGCGAGGGCAGCATGACGCCCTCCGGCTATCCGCGCATCGTCAAGGAATGGAAGCGCGGCACGCCGATGAGTGCGGCCAGCATCGTGTACGAAGGCACCCACGAAGACATGTACATCGCTGCCATGCGCGACAACACGCCGGGTTTCGAGCGCGACTTCGTCAGCCGCACCATCGCCTTCTACAACGACGAGCTGTACCTGCGTGGTGCCGACGGCAAGCTGGCCAAGATCGATGCGCCCAATTCGGCCAACAAGGGCGTGAACCGCGAATGGCTGACACTGGAGTTGCGCGAACCGTGGGCCGTCGGCGGCAAGACCTACGCCGCGGGTTCGCTGCTGGCGACGAAATTCGATGATTTCATGGCGGGCGAGCGCGAGTTCGACGTGCTGTTCGCGCCGACAGAGAGGACCTCGCTGGCCGGTTTCAGCTGGACCAGGAACCACCTGGTACTGAACGTACTGGACGACGTGAAGAACAAGCTCAGCGTGCTGACGCCTTCCGCCGCGGGCTGGAAGAAGAGCGAGTTCACCGGCGCGCCCACCTTCGGCACCATAGGCGTGGGCGCGGTGGACAGTGACGAAAACGATGCCGTGTGGCTGACCGTCACCGACTATCTCACCCCGACCACGTTGTCGCTGGCGGAGATCGGCGAGCAGCCGGAACAGTTGAAGGCCATGCCGGCTTTCTTCGATGGTTCGAAGGATGTGATCGAACAGCACTTCGCCACGTCGAAGGACGGAACCAAGGTTCCGTATTTCCTGGTGCGGCAGAAGGACCTGAAGCCGGACGGCAGCACCCCGACGCTGCTGTATGGCTACGGCGGCTTCGAGATATCGCTGACTCCCGGCTATTCCGGCGGCGTCGGCATGGGCTGGCTGGAGAAGGGCGGCGCGTACGCGGTGGCCAACATCCGTGGGGGCGGCGAGTACGGCCCGCGCTGGCACCAGGCTGCGTTGAAGCAGAACCGGCACAAGGCCTATGAGGATTTCGCCGCGGTCGCCCAGGACATGATCGCGCGCAAGATCACCTCGCCCAAGCGCCTTGGCATCCAGGGCGGCAGCAACGGGGGGCTGCTGACCGGCAACATGCTGACCCAGTATCCGGAGCTGTTCGGCGCGGTCGTGGTGCAGGTGCCGTTGCTGGACATGAAGCGCTACAACCATCTGTTGGCCGGTGCTTCGTGGATGGCCGAATACGGCAATCCGGACAAGCCCGAGGAGTGGGCCTTCATCCAGAAGTTCTCGCCCTACCACCTGTTCGACGCCGGCAAGGCCTACCCACCGACGATCTTCATGACTTCCACGCGCGACGACCGCGTGCACCCTGGCCATGCGCGGAAGATGGCGGCGAAGATGCTGGAAGCCGGCAAGGACGTGCGCTACTACGAGAACATCGAAGGCGGCCATGGCGGCGCGTCCAACAATGCGCAATCGGCGCACATGAGTGCGCTGGCGTACACGTTCCTGTGGCAGCGACTGGCCAAATGAACCCTTGTTCGCCCGAATGCAATCCATTATCCCGGCCAGTGCCGGGATGATGTTTTTGAAGGGTCGCCCTCGTTCCCGTTGTGTAACGCCAAACCGGACCTATCTATGAAACCTGTCTCCCTCCTGTTCGCAGCGACTTTCCTGATGACCATCCCTCTCGGTTCCGCCCTTGCTCTCGACGCCATTCCGCCCGACGCCGCCAAAAAGCCGCATGAGGTCAAAGCCCCGTTCGGCGCGATCCGCAATGACGATTACTACTGGCTGCGCGACGACAAGCGCAAGAACCCGGAGATGCTGGCCTATCTCAGCGCCGAGAATGCCTATACCGATGCGGTGATGGCGCCGCTGAAGCCGGTGGAGGACACGCTCTACAACGAGGTCGTCGCACGCATCAAGCAGGACGATGCCAGCGTGCCGTACCGCCAGCGCGGCTGGTGGTACTACTCGCGCTTCCTCGTCGGCAAGGATTATCCGGTGCACGCGCGACGCAAGGACGGCGCGGGGGTCGATGCCGTGTCGATCCAGGCGGCCAATGCAGCCGGTGACTTCAGCGGCGAGCAGGTGCTGCTGGACGTCAATGCGCTGGGCGAGGGCAAGGATTACTACAACGTCGGCGACTACGAAGTGAGCCAGGACAACAGGCTCCTCGCTTACGCCGACGACACCAACGGTCGCCGCCAGTACACCATCCGCTTCAAGGACCTGGATACCGGTGAGCTGCTGGCGGATTCCGTCACCAACGCAGAGCCCAACCTGGTCTGGTCCGATGACGGCCGCACCCTGTTCTACGTCGACAAGGATCCGGAGACCCTGCTCAGCAAGCGCGTGAAGGCGCATGTGCTGGGCACGCCGTCCAGCCAAGACACGCTGGTCTACGAGGAACAGGACGACAGCTTCTACATGGGCATCGGCCGCTCGCGCGACGACGCGTTCATCTGCATCACCGTGGAAAGCACGGTCTCGTCCGAAATGCGCTGCAGCCCGGCCGCCAGTCCGGGCGTGTTCACCGTGTTGGCACCGCGCGAGCGCGACGTCGAGTACCAGGCCGACCACCTAGATGGTCGCTGGGTGATCCGCACGAATGCCGACGGCGCCACCAACTTCAAGCTGGTCACGGCGCCGAGCGGTTCGATTTCGCGCAAGGACTGGAAGGACTGGATCGCGCATCGCGACGATGTGTTCGTCGAAGGCTTCGAGTTGTTCGACGGCTTCAGCGTCGTGGCGGAGCGCGCCAATGCGCTCGAAAGCCTGCGCGTGATCAAGGCCGACGGCAGCAGCGACTACGTCAAGGCCGACGAGCCGGCGTACTCGATGGGCCTGTCTGCCAACCCGGAAACCGGCACCGACTGGCTGCGCTACAGCTATACGTCCATGACCACCCCGGCCACGACGTACGAGATCAACACGAAGACCGGCGAGCGCCGCCAGCTGAAGCGGCAGCCGGTGCCGGGCTACGACCGGTCGCAGTACGTGACCGAGCGCGTGTGGGCGCCGGCCCGCGATGGCCGCACGAAGATCCCGGTGACGCTGGTGTACAGGAAGGGCGTCCAGCGCGATGGCAAGGCGCCGATGCTGCAATACGCCTATGGCAGCTACGGCGCGTCGATGGACCCGAATTTCAGCATCACCAATGTCAGCCTGCTGGATCGAGGCGTGGTCTACGCGCTCGCGCATATCCGCGGCGGGCAGGAAATGGGCCGGAAGTGGTACGACGACGGCAAGCTCTACAACAAGATCAATACTTTCACCGACTTCATCGACGTCACCGACTACCTGGTCAAGGAAGGCTATGCCGCGAAGGATCGCGTGGCCGCGATGGGCGGCAGCGCCGGCGGCTTGCTGATGGGCGCGGTGTCGAACATGGCCCCGGAAAAGTACCGCGTGATCCTGACGTTGGTGCCCTTTGTCGACGTGGCTACCACGATGCTGGACCCCAGCATCCCGCTGACCACCAACGAGTACGACGAATGGGGCAACCCGGAAGAAAAGGGTTACTACGACTACATCCTGAAGTACTCGCCGTACGACAACCTGCAGGCCAAGGCCTACCCGGCGATGTTCGTGGGCACCGGCCTGTGGGACTCGCAGGTGCAGTACTGGGAGCCGGCCAAATACGTTGCCCGCCTGCGCGACCTCAACACGGGCAAGGCGCCGGTGGTCTTCCGCACCAACATGGAAGCCGGCCACGGCGGCAAGTCGGGTCGCTTCCGCCAGTACCGCGAGCGCGCCGAGATGTTCGCCTTCATGCTGGACCAGCTGGGCGTCGCGTCGAAGTAGGCATGCCACGTGCGTGCGGAAGGAGCCGGGAAACCCGGCTCTTTTCGTTGCGGTGCCATGCTTGCCGCGGGAGGCGCTGAAGGTCCGGAACAAGCCGCCGATAGCTCGCGATGTCGTTCCGCGAAAAGGTGTGCCATGACGAACTGGACGCGGTGATCCGGTACGAGCAGGCGGTGTTCGCGTCGTCCGCGGCGGATTTGGGGTACAACGGCGCCGTGGAAGACAAGTCTCCTTCGCCGCGCCAACCCGCCGCGCCGCACCCCTCGCGCTTCCGCTGGGCCTGGTGGTTGCTTGCCTACGCCAGCCTCGGCATTGGCATCGTCGGCATCTTCGTGCCCGGGTTGCCGACTACGGTCTTCGTCCTGGTCGCTGCCTATGCCGCTGCGCGTGGATCTGACCGTCTGCATCATTACCTGCTGCAACACCCGCATTTCGGCCCGATGATCCGCGACTGGCAGGCGCATGGCGCGGTCTCGCGACGGGCCAAGGTCGCGGCGACGCTGACGATGCTGATCTCCGCCGCCGTGCTGTTACTGGTGATGCTGTCCGTGGCCTCGCACCGTTGGTGGATGGCCGCGCTGCCGATCGCCTGCATGGTGGTCGTGGGGGCCTGGTTGTGGCGGCGGCCCGAGCCCCCGCGCTGAGCCATTCCCGTTCACTTCCTTCTGGCTATACTTTGGATCATGAACAAATTCGCACGACTCGCATCGATCGCCGCCGTCATGGCCGTCCTTTCCGCCTGCGGCGCCAAGGGGCCGCTGTTCCTGCCGGAAAAACCGGCGCCGGTGGAAGACTTGCCGGCCGCGCCGGCCGACGCGCCAGAGGCCGAAGCGCCCGCCATCGATGCCGACACCACGCCCCCCGTCGAGCCGCCCGTGGAAGTGCCTGCTCCGCCGCCCGCCGATGGGAATGGTTAATCCGCCGCCTTCGCGGAATCCCCCGATCCGCTTCACCAAGATGCAGGGCGCGGGCAACGACTTCGTCATCCTCGACCTGCGCGATGGCGCGCCGCCGCCGGATGCCACGCTGGCATCGCAACTGGCCGATCGCCACTTCGGCGTCGGCTGCGACCAGATCCTGACCATCGAGGCGCCGCGCAGCCCGGGAGCGGTAGCGTCCTACCGCGTCTGGAACTCCGATGGCTCGCCTTCGCAGCAGTGCGGCAATGGCGCGCGTTGCGTGGCCGCGTGGCTGGTGCGCGATGGCGTGGCACGGGGATCGCAGTTCAGCGTCGACAGTCCGGTCGGAACGCATGAAGTAGAGCGGATCGACAGCGACCGCTATGCGATTGCGATGGGTGTACCGCAGTTCCAACCGGCGCTGATCCCCTTGCACGGCTTCGACGAAGCGCGCGACGAATACGAAGTGGACGTCGATGAAGACCTGCGGCTGCGTTTCGGCGCGGTTTCGATGGGCAATCCGCATGCGGTGATCGAGGTATCCAGCACGGATGGCTTGCCGGTCGCCTCGTATGGCCGGGCCCTGCAGCAATCGCGCTGGTTTCCCGAATCGGCCAATGTGGGTTTTGCCGAGGTTGTCGCCCGCGACCGCATCCGCTTGCGTGTGTACGAACGCGGCGTGGGCGAGACCCTGGCCTGCGGCAGCGGGGCCTGTGCGGCCGCCGCAGTGCTGATGAAGCGCGGGCGCATCGATCGCGACGTCGTCGTGGCGTTGCCCGGGGGCGAATTGCGCATCCGCTGGCCGAACGACGCCGCGGAGGTCATCATGTCCGGGCCGGCGGCATTCGTCTTCGAAGGGGACTGGAAGCAATGAGCGAAACGAAAGAGAAACAGGGCGCCCACGAGATCGCCGCATGGCTGCGCCGGCATCCGACCTTCCTCAAGCAGTTCCCCGACCTGGCGCTGACCCTCGTGGTGCCGCGCGAGGAAGGTCCGACCGCGTCGCTGGCGAGCTATCAGCTGGAAGTGTTGCGCGACAAGAATCGCGAGCTGTCCAAGCGCCTCAACGATCTGTTTGCCAATGCGCAGGAGAACGAGCGCCTGGCGGTACGCACCCATCAGCTGACCCTGGCGCTGTTGAAGCAGGGCAACGCTGCCGATACGTTGCGCGCGATGGCGGCGTCGCTGGCCGAAGACTTCAACGGCGACCTGGTGCGGGTCGTGTTGTTCGAACCGGTCGCCGGCCTGGATGGGGTCGACTGGTTGCAGGTGATCGCGGAGGACAACGCGCAACTGAGTTCGTTCCGCGATTGCCTGAAGGACGGCGAGCCGATCTGCGGCCGCCTGCAACCGGAGAAAAACGCGCTGCTGTACGCCGCGCGCGCCACGGAAGTGCAGTCGTCGGCGCTGCTGCCGTTGCCCGGCCTGGGCCTGGTCGCGGTCGGCAGCCGCGACGGCAACCGTTTCTATCCGGGCATGGGCACGCTGTTCCTGCGCATGATGGGCGAGGCGCTGGCGGTGGCGTTGAAGCGGTTCGATGGCTGAAGCAGGGGCTTTTGTTTTTGCTCGTCATTCCCGCGCAGGCGGGAATCGCTCCTGCTCTTGCATGAGCGCAACTTGCCCGCGACGCTTTCCGGTAAGAAGCGAAGAGCGATTCCCGCCTGCGCGGGGCTTTCAACAGCCACATGGCTGGTCATGACGAGAGAGAATCATCGTGTCCGGCGTCGAAGACTTCCTCTCCCATCTCCAGGTCGAACGCCGCATGTCGGCGCACACCCTCGACGCCTACCGCCGCGATCTCACCGCGCTGGCCGACTGGTCCACGATGCAGGGCATCGATGATCTTGCCGCGATCGATAGCGGGCAACTGCGCGCTTTCGTCGCCGCCGAGCACCGCCGCGGCCTGTCGCCGAAGAGCCTGCAGCGTCGTCTCTCTGCATGCCGCAGTTACTACAACTGGTTGCTCAGGCACGGCCGCATCGTCGCCAGTCCCGCCGCCGCGTTGCGTGCGCCGAAATCGCCGCGCAAGCTGCCGCAGGTGCTGGACGCCGACGAAGCATCGCGCCTGGTGGAGGTGCCGACCGATGTGCCATTGGGGCTGCGTGATCGCGCGCTGCTGGAGCTGTTCTATTCCTCCGGCCTGCGCCTGAGCGAGCTGTGCGGCTTGCGCTGGCGTGATCTGGACCTGGCCAACGGCTTCGTTACCGTACTCGGCAAAGGTGGCAAGCAGCGCAAGGTGCCGGTGGGGTCGCATGCGCGCCGGGCGCTGGATGCGTGGCGGGATGAACAGAAGGCGGCAAGCGACGCGCCGGTATTCCCGGGACGCAACGGCGGCCCCATTTCGCAGCGTGCGGTACAGATCCGCATGAAGCTGCTGGCGCAGAAGCAGGGCATGTTCAAGAACGTGCATCCGCACATGCTGCGGCACAGTTTCGCCAGCCACATCCTGGAGTCCTCCGGCGACCTGCGCGGCGTGCAGGAACTGCTCGGCCACGCCGACATCGCCACCACCCAGATCTACACCCACCTGGATTTCCAGCACCTGGCCAAGGTCTACGACGCCGCGCATCCAAGGGCCAAGCGCAAGACCTGAACTTCCCATGGCATGCCGTAGGTCATGCTTGAACCCGTCCCGTCCGTCCCCACCTCTCTGGTAACACCACGGAGGCCGCATGGACCCCAGCCAGAACCCCAATGTTTTCCACGCCACGACCATCCTGTCGGTGCGTCGCAACGGCCGCGTCGCGGTCGCCGGCGACGGCCAAGTGACCCTGGGCCACACGGTGATGAAGGGCAACGCACGCAAGGTGCGCCGCCTCGGCCGCGACGGCCAGGTGCTGGCCGGTTTCGCCGGCGCGGCGGCCGATGCCTTCACCCTGTTCGAACTGTTCGAGGCCAAGCTCGAGAAACACGGCCAGCTGCAACGGGCCGCGGTCGAACTGGCCAAGGACTGGCGCACCGAGCGCCGCCTCGGCAAGCTCGAGGCGCTGTTGGCGGTGGCCGACAAGGACACCTCGCTGATCATCAGCGGCACCGGCGACGTGATCGAGCCGGATGACGGCATCATCGCCATCGGTTCCGGCGGATCCTACGCGTTGTCCGCGGCGCGCGCGTTGATGGCGCATACCGAGCTGGATGCGCGGTCGATCGCGGTGGAGTCGTTGAACATCGCCGGCGACATCTGCATCTACACCAACCGCAACGTGGTGGTCGAGGAACTCTGATCCTGCGCTCGTGGGAGCGACGTGAGTCGCGACCCCAGCAATTTCCCATACGCCTGTCGCGACTCACGTCGCTCCCACAGAAGAAAGTCATGACCAACAACAACTCCACCATGACCCCGCGCGAGATCGTGCAGGAACTCGATCGCCACATCATTGGCCAGCACGCGGCCAAGCGCGCGGTGGCCATCGCCCTGCGCAACCGCTGGCGGCGCATGCAGCTGCAGCCCGATCTGCGCGACGAGGTGATGCCGAAGAATATCCTGATGATCGGCCCCACCGGCGTGGGCAAGACCGAGATCGCGCGGCGCCTCGCCACGCTTGCGAACGCGCCGTTCGTGAAGGTGGAAGCCACGCGTTTCACCGAGGTCGGCTACGTAGGCAAGGACGTGGAGCAGATCGTGCGCGACCTGGCCGACACCGCGGTCAAGATGTACCGAGAACAGGCCAAGGTGCGCGTGCGCACCCAGGCCGAGGAACGCGCCGAAGACCGCCTGCTCGATGCATTGTTGCCGCGACGCAGCGGCGGCATCGGGTTCGATGCGGAGGCCGCGCGCAAGGAGGTCTCCGCGCAGGACGGCGACACCCGCTCCAAGTTCCGCAAGATGCTGCGTGCCGGCGAGCTGGACGATCGCGAGATCGAACTGGAACTCTCCGCCAATGTCAGCATGGACATCGTGACCCCGCCGGGCATGGAGGAAATGGGCCAGCAGCTGCGGCAGATGTTCTCCAGCATGGGCGGCGCCAAATCGCACACGCGCACGCTGACCATCAAGGCCGCGCGTCCGCAACTGGTGGAGGAGGAAGCGGCCAAGCTGGTCAACGAGGAAGACATCCGCGCCGCGGCCATCGAGGCCTGCGAGCAGAATGGCATCGTGTTCATCGACGAAATCGACAAGGTCGCCAAGCGCGGCGACAACATCGGTGGCGGCGACGTCAGCCGCGAGGGCGTGCAGCGAGACCTGCTACCGCTGGTGGAAGGCTCCAACGTCAGCACCAAGTACGGCACGGTCAAGACCGACCACATCCTGTTCATCGCTTCGGGTGCGTTCCACCTGGCCAAGCCCAGCGACCTGATCCCGGAGCTGCAGGGCCGCTTCCCGATCCGGGTGGAACTGTCGGCGTTGTCCAAGGACGATTTCGTGCGCATCCTCACCGAACCCAAGGCCGCGCTGACCCGCCAGTACGAAGCGCTGCTGCGGACCGAAGGCGTGGCCGTCACCTTCAGCGCTGATGCGGTCGAGCGCCTGGCGGAGATCGCCGCGCAGGTCAACGAACGCCAGGAAAACATCGGCGCGCGTCGCCTGCACACGGTGCTGGAGCGGCTGCTCGATACGCTGAGCTACGAGGCCCCGGACCGCGATGGCGAAAGCGTCCGCATCGACCGTGCCTACGTCGACAAGCATCTGGGCGAACTGGTGCAGGATCCGGACCTGAGCCGCTACATTCTTTGATTGTTCACGTGGGAGCGGCGTGAATCGCGATCGGGCGGGTCATGTCGCGACCCACGTCGCCCCCACATGGCCGGACATTCGTAAACCCTTAAGCCGCCGCTGCCTAAGCTGTGGCCACCCTATCCGAGGACACGCGCATGATCCGCATCGCTTCCGTGCTTGCCGTCGCCATCGCCTGCGCCGCCTTCACCTCGCC
>JAKFDG010000069.1:0-26065 GCA_036677285.1 Pseudoxanthomonas sp. | reverse complement strand
CGCGACAGGTATTCATGGCTGCGCAGCTCGGTCAGGATCACCGCGACCTGGGGCTCGCGTACATACAGGGCCAGCTTGTCCTGGATTTCCTTGGCGACCTGGTCCGGGCTCTGGCCTGCGGCGGTGACATCGCCGATCAGCGGCATCGAGATCTTGCCGTCGGGGCGGACCGGCACGGTGATGCCCAGTTCGGGATTGCGCCAGACCGCGACCTGTACGACGTCGTCGACGCCGATCCGGTACGAGTCCATCGCCACCGGGGGATCCGCAGGCGGCGTGGCGGAGCTGCCGCCGGTAGTTGCGCATGCGGTGAGGATCAACGACAGGCTTATCGCCAACAAGCCGGAGAGAATGCGATTCATAGAGGTGTCCCCTGTATCGGTGTACCCATGATCAACGCCGGTAACGCCTGAATCCGGCCAGCGGGGCGGACTACTGTGGAATGTGCGTGGGCCGAACTTTCGGTCGACGCTGCTTCCCGCGAGGGAACGGCAGTGCCTCGGTGCAGGGCTCGACGCCGGCACGGGCGTTCGGAGCAAAGGCCATGATGGCTGCAGATTGTGTTCAGCTTTCTCGGGTCGTCACGATCGTCCAGCAGGCCTGGCACGAATGATCCTGCCGATCCCATCGATTGCGATTGGGTGCATTCCGTTCACGGCCTGCGGGATCGGGAAACGCACGAACCAGGAAAGGCGGGGCAGCTACGCTCGCGGCTGTCCTGCGTCGGCACGGTATGACGTGATCCATCATGTTCCATGGATAATGATCCTTCGCGGCCTAGGGAATCCGAATGCGCATCCTGCTATGTGGCGGCACCGGCTACATCGGTTGCCACACCTACGTGGTACTGGTTGAACGTGGCCATGACGTGGTCATCGCCGACAATTTCAGCAACAGCTCGCCACAGGTGCTGCAACGCCTGGAACAGCTCACGCATGCGCCGGTCACCTGCCGGCAGGTCGACATGCGTGATCGCGCAGCCTTGACGCAACTGTTTTCCCAGCAGCCTTTCGACGCGGTTGTCCATTTCGCCGCGCTCAAGGCGGTCGGCGAATCCTGCGAACGTCCGCTCGATTACTTCGACAACAACATAGGCGGGACCATCACCCTGCTGCAGGTCATGAACGAAGCGGGAGTGCGGCGCCTGGTCTTCAGTTCCTCGGCGACGGTCTACGGGGATCCGGAAAAGGTGCCCGTGCGCGAGGACGCGCGATTGCAGGTCACCAATCCCTATGGCCGCACGAAGCTGGTGATGGAGCAACTGATCGAGGATCTGTGCCGGTCCGACGTGCAGTTCCGCGCGGCCAACCTGCGTTATTTCAATCCGGTCGGAGCACATGGATCCGGACTGATTGGCGAGGACCCTTCCGGCATCCCCAACAATCTGATGCCGTACATCTGCCAGGTCGCGGTGGGCCGGCGCGAAAAACTGCAGGTGTTCGGCGGCGACTATCCGACCCCGGACGGGACCGGGGTGCGCGATTACATCCATGTGATGGACCTGGCGCGGGCGCACGCGGATGCGATCGAATACCTGGTGCGCGAGGATCGCAGCCTGACCGTGAACCTGGGGACGGGTCGCGGGGTCAGCGTGCTGGAATTGCTGCGCAGCTTCGAGAGGGCCTCAGGCCGTGACATCCCTTACGAGATCGTGGATCGCAGGCCTGGCGATGTGGCCGAGGTCTACGCGGATCCCGCACTGGCCCGACAGTTGCTCGGATGGCAGGCGGAATTCGATGTCGATGCGATGTGCCGGGACGCCTGGCGCTGGCAGTCGATGAATCCGCAGGGTTACGCTCCCAGCTAGGAAGCGTGATCGAGCAGCGCGTCCACCACGGCTTGCGGCTGTTTCATCCATGCGAAATGGTCCGCGCGCACACCTAAGGCGGCGCCGTCCAGCGTTACGGTGGTCGAACCTGATCGCGGCAACTTGTCGAGCAGGGCTTGCATCGAGCGAGGCGGCGCAAACCAGTCTTGCGCCAGCAGCACCCCGCGTGCCTCAGCCTCCACGCGCGCGAGAGCAGCCTCCAGATCGATGTCCAGTCCGGCCGCGGCATAACGATTGCTCAGGCCGACGCGCGCCCAGTCGCGCATCAGGGTGCGCGCTTCGTCGCCGGCGAAACCGTACTTGCGGCCATGCAGGAGGCCGCGGCGATCGGCCAGCCAGGGCACGAACTGGAAGGCCAGCGGGAAGAAATAGCGTTTGGGTGCAGGGAACGTGCGCCAGTAGGGCGAGCCGCTGGCGACCAGCCACAGCTTCTGGAAGGCATCCGGATGCAGGGCCAGGTAGCAGGCTGCGAACTGGGCGCCGATGCTGTGGCCACCGACGACACGATCCGGGGCATCGCAGTGTTCCATGACGGCGGCATGGCTGCGTTTCATGTCCAGGGTCAGGATCTCGCGGTAGCCCCAATCCACCTCACGGCTGGCGCGCAGGCTGCTGCTGCCGTTGCCGCGCCATTCGTGCAGGAAGACGGCGACGCCGTGTGATGCGAGCGCATCGGCCAGGGGAATGTAATGCTTCGCGGCGACACCAAGCGCAGACAACCACAGCAGGGAGGTGTGGGCTTGCGGAGGGATGCGTGCGGTCAGGTGGTAGCGGTGGCCGTCGTCCGTGGCGAGCGGGATCTCGAGTTCCAGCATGCTCATCGCGAAGGTGCTGCCCCGAAGTGGTCGAGCACGATGATATCGCTGCGTCCCGGGCGATAACCCTTGCGCAGGGCGGCATGCACGTAGTCCGACGCCGCGGAGCAGGCTTGGGCCAATGGCAGACCCAGGCAAAGGTTCGCTGCGATCGCCGACGCCAGCGTGCAGCCAGTGCCATGCGCTTCGATCGGCAACCGCGGGTGTGCGATTTCACGGATGCCCGTGGTGTCGGCGAACAGGTCGACCACGTCGCCATCGTCGAGCAGGTGGCCGCCCTTCAGGAATACACAAGCGGCACCCAGCGCCAACAGTTCGCCGGCAGCCTCGCGCATCGCGGCAAGGTCGGTGATGGCATGCCCCAGCAACAGTTCGGCTTCCGGCAGATTGGGGCTGATCACCGAAGCAAGCGGAATCAGGCGCTTGCGCAGGGCTTCCAGCGCAGCGTCTTCCAGCAATTTCGCGCCGCTGGTCGCCACCATCACCGGGTCGAGAACGATGAATGGGGGCTTGTGCGCCTCAAGTGCGTCCGCGACCACTCCGATCACCTCGGCATTGGCCAGCATGCCCAGCTTGACCGCACCGATGTTGAAATCATCGAAGCAGGCGTCGAGCTGCGCGCGCAGGAAGTCCGTCGGCGGCACGTTGACCGCGGTGACGCCACGGGTGTGCTGCGCGGTCAGGGCGGCGATAGCGGAAAGCCCGTGCACGCGATGTGCGGCGAAGGTCTTCAGGTCGGCCTGGATGCCGGCGCCGCCACCGGAATCGGAACCGGCGATGGTAAGTGCGCACACGATGGCATGGTTGTTCATGCGGACTATTGTGCGTCGGTCGCTATGCCGCTGTCTCCGTGACCATTGATCTGGCGAGGGCGATCGCGGCGGGGTAGTCGCCGGTGAAATGCAACTGACCGGATCGTTCGTCCAGATGCATGTCCGCGACGACCCTCGCAGGTTGCGGTTGAAGCCCCGAAAGGATCAACAGGATGCCGCGCTTCTGGCAGCGGTCGGTCAGGGTCTTCAACGCGTGGACACCGCTGGCATCGATGAACGGGACCAGGCGCAGGCGCAGGATCAGCACCTTTGGCGGATCGAAGAACTGGTCGAGCAGGTTGTCCAGGCGGTTCGCCGCACCGAAGAACAGCGGCCCGTTGACCTGGAAGGCTTCGACGCCTTTCGGCAGCGCGGCGCGCTGGTCCATGTCAGCGCGGGCGCTGTCCGGCGACCCGGCGCCGTTTCCATCCTCGTCGAGCAGGTGTACGCCGGAACTCACCTCCACCGCCTCGGCCATGCGGAACATGAAGACGAAGGCCGCAACCACGATTCCCGCCTCGATGGCGATGGTCAGGTCGAAGAACACGGTCAGGAAGAAGGTCAGGAGCAGGACCAGGCGATCCCCCTTCGGCGCCGACATGGTGTGCTTGAAATGCTGGTACTCGCTCATGTTCCAGGCCACCACAAGCAACACCGCCGCCAGCGCGGCCAGCGGCACGTAGCGCATCAATGGCGCGAGCAGCAGCATGAAAAGAAGGATGAAGGCCGCATGCAGGATGCCGGCCATGGGCGAGCGCGCGCCGGCGCGCACGTTGGTCGCGGTGCGCGCGATCGCGCCGGTCGCCGGTAGGCCGCCGAACAGGGCGGTGCCGATGTTGGCCACTCCCTGCGCCACCAGTTCGCCATTGGAGCGATGACGTCCCCCGATCATGCCGTCGGCCACCACCGCCGACAGCAACGATTCAACGCCCGCCAGGAAGGCGATGGTGAAGGCGCTGGGCAGCAGCTCGAAGGTGCGTTCGAACGGAATATGCGGGAAATCGAAGGTCGGCAACGCCGATGGCAGACTCCCGAAACGGGTGCCGATGGTCTCGGCCGGCATCGCGAAGGCGATACATACACCGGTGCAGACCAGCAGGGCGATCAGAAAGCCGGGCCACTTGGGTTTCCAGCGCCGCAACACGACGATCACCGCAAGACCCAGCACCGCGAGCGCAACCGCCGCCGGTTGCGTGGTGGCCAAATGCTTGCCGTATGCGGCCCAGCGCGCGAAGAATTCCGCCGGCACATTCCCCATCCGCAGCCCGAGCACGTCCTTGACCTGGCTGGAAAAGATGCTGACCGCGATACCCGCGGTGAAACCGGTGATCACCGGCTGCGGCATGTACTTCATCAGCGTGCCCAGGCGCAGCAGGCCGGCTCCGACCAACATCAGGCCAGCCAGCAAGGTGCACAGGACGAGGCCGCCGAAGCCGAATTTCTGGATCACCACGAACACGACCGGAATGAACGCCGCCGTCGGCCCGCCGATCTGTACCCGCGAGCCACCCAGGGCGGAGATCAGGAAACCGGCGATGATCGCGGTATGCAGGCCTTTCTCCGGCGCGGCGCCGCTGGCGATCGCCAGCGCCATGGCCAACGGCAGCGCGACGATGGCGACGGTCAAACCGGCGACGGCGTCGGCGCGAAGGTCGGCCCAGCCATATCCGCCGCGCAGCACGGTGTAGAGCTTGGGCACGAACATGGCCGCGTACTGCGATGCCTTCGGCGGGATCACGACGGCTCCTTGAGCCGCACGCCGCGGCCGCGGCCCTGGCTAGGTTGTTCGTTGCCGATCAGTTCGACACCAGCGGCGTCGAGCGCTTCCACGATCTTGGTCAGCGTGTCCACCACGCCGCGCACGTTGCCCTGGCTGGTCTCCATGCGCTGGATGGTGGGCAGGGAAACGCCGGCCATTCCGGCCAGGGTGCGCTGGTCGATGCCCAGCAGGGCGCGAGCGGCGCGCAGTTGCACGGCGGTGATCATCCGGGCCCCGGTGGAGAGAATCAGAACGCTTATTCGAGCATACGAAGCGTGCTCATGCAATTCCAGTGATTGCATAGTGATGTATTAAACATCATCGCGACTGCCCGGAAAATGCTCGATCAAGCTCCGAGCAGCGAAGAATGCCGGGTCGGGAATGCCAACCCGGCATCTGTCGTCAGAGCACTTCCGATGCGTAGTCCGCCAGTCTTGAACGCTCGCCGCGGCGCAGGGTGATGTGCGCGCTGTGCGCCCAGTTCTTGAAGCGGTCCACAGCGTAGGTCAGGCCCGAAGTGGTTTCGGTCAGGTACGGCGTGTCGATCTGTTCGACGTTGCCGAGGCACACGATCTTGGTGCCGGGACCGGCGCGGGTGATCAGCGTCTTCATCTGCTTCGGCGTCAGGTTCTGCGCCTCGTCCAGGATCAGATAGCGGCTGAGGAAGGTGCGGCCGCGCATGAAGTTCATCGAACGGATCTTGATCCGCGAAGCGAGCAGGTCGTTGGTCGCCGCGCGTCCCCAGGCGCCGCCGTCCTGGTTGTGGGTCAGTACCTCCAGGTTGTCGGTCAGCGCGCCCATCCACGGCGTCATTTTTTCCTCCTCGGTGCCGGGCAGGAAGCCGATGTCCTCGCCGACGGATACGGTCGCGCGAGTCATGATGATCTCGCGGTAACGCTGCTGGTCCATGGTCTGGGCCAGGCCCGCGGCGAGTGCGAGCAGGGTCTTGCCGGTGCCGGCGGTGCCCAGCAGGCTGACGAAATCAATCTCGGGGTCCATCAATGCGTTCAGCGCGAAATTCTGTTCGCGGTTGCGCGCGGTAATGCCCCAGACCGCATGCTGGCTGCTGCGAAAATCATCGGCCAGCGCCAGGGTCGCCTTCTTGTCCGCCCCAACTTTGGCCACGCGGAATTCGACTTCGTCGTCGCCCGGCAGGTACAGGAACTGGTTGGGATACCATTCCTCGTCTTCGGTCATGCTCACTTCGTAGCTGGTACGGCCGGCCTTGTCGCTCCACGAGCGCAGGTCTTTTTCGTGGCGGTCCCAGAAATCCGCCGGCAGCTCGGTGGCGCCGGTATAGAGCAGGCTGAAATCGTCGAGCGCGCGGTCGTTTTCGTAGTCCTCGGCCACCAGGCCGCTGATCGAGGCCTTGATCCGCAGGTTGATGTCCTTCGACACCAGGATGACCGGCGTCTCGGGATGTTCCTCGCGCAGTTCCAGTACCGCGGCCAGGATCTTGTTGTCTGGTGCCACGGTGCCGAAGGTGCGGCCGGGCGCGATCGGTTTGGTCTGGAAATACAGCCGGCCGATCGATCCCTGCGCCTTCAGTTGCAGGCCTTGCGGATGGGTCAGGATGATCCCGGCCTCGATATGGTCGGCACCGGCGCCTTCGATCAGTTCGTTGAGGAAACGGCTGACCTGGCGCGCGTTGCGGCTGACTTCGGTCATGCCTTTCTTGGCGTTGTCGAGTTCCTCGATCACCTGCATCGGCAGGAATACATCGTGTTCCTCGAACTTGAACAGCGCGGTGGGGTCGTGCATCAGCACGTTGGTGTCCAACACGTAGATGCGCTTGCTTCGGGTCATCCAGGCAGCCTCGTTGAGGGTGGGGTGTGGGACGGTTTCAGACAGCGGCGGACCACCGCGACCCGCGGAGCGGGGCAGTGGGTGGAAAAAGAGACGAAGTCGGTCACTGCTTGCGTGCGACCTTCAGGGCTTCGAGCACGGCTTCGACATGGCCAGGGACCTTCACTCCGCGCCATTCCTGGGCGATACGGCCATCGGGAGTGATCAGGAAGGTGCTGCGCACGATGCCCAGCACCTTGCGGCCGTACATGTTCTTTTCGTGGATCACGTCGAAAGCCATGCACAGTTTTTCGTCTGCGTCGCTGACCAGCGGGAACTTGAATCCCTGCTTGGCGCAGAAGTTGTCGTGCGATTTCACCGAGTCGCGGGAAACACCGAGCACGGCCGCGCCGAGCTTCTTGAACTTCGGCAGCAGCGCGTTGAAGTCGATGCCTTCGGTAGTGCAGCCCGGGGTGCTGTCCTTGGGGTAGAAATACAGCACCAGCCACTGACCGGCGAAGTCGGAGAGTTTCGTGGTTTCGCCGCCGGACAGCGCCAGCGGAAGATTCAACGTGGTCTTGCTCAGAGCCTTGCCGGTTGACGTCATGAGGTCAGAACTTCATCGGGTCCATGATCGCGTCCAGGTTCAGATGGTCGCAGAATTCGAGGAAATCGTCGCGCAGCGCGGCGATGTGCATGTTCGCCGGCACGCCGATGGTGACCTGTGCGGAAAACATCTCCGCACCGGTCTGCATCGCGCGGTAGCGGGTGCTCTGCAGGTTCTCGATGGTGATGCCCTGGCGGTCGAAGAAATCGGCCAGCTGGAACAGGATGCCGGGCTTGTCCGCCGCCACCACTTCCACGATGTAGGGCAGCAGGTTGGATTGCACCACCTTGGCGCCGGTGCGGTACCAGACCAGCTTGAAACCTTCCTCGCGCTCCAGCCGGGTCAGCATCGCCTCCAGCTTGGCCACCGCATCCCAGGAGCCCGTCGCCAGCGCGGTCACCGAAACGTCCCGACCTACGGTGGACAGCCGCGCATCGACCAGGTTGCAGCCGCTGTCGGCGATCCGGCGCGTCACCGACAAGAGCGGCGACTCCGGATGCGTCGTATAGGCGTTGATCAGGAGATGGTTTTCGTTCGGCGAAGGCCGGGCGGTCGAATCGGTCAAAGGAGCTTCCGGCATCACTTCTAGTCTGAATGGCGACCGGGCAGGTGCCCGGTGCATGGCCCAGCATACTTGCCCGCGCTTTCCAGCCGCAAGTAACATCGCAGGGTGCGCGGCGATTCCGCGCGGTCCCTCGCAGAAGGCATCCGCTTGTCCCTTTCCGGCAGCATCACCGCACTGGCCACGCCATTCACGGCTGCAGGCGAACTCGATCTCGGTGCTTGGCGCCGATTGTTGGCCCAACAGCTGGAAGGTGGCACCCAGGGCATCGTGGTGGCAGGCTCCACCGGCGAGGCGGCGGCGCTGTCGGACGACGAATACGACACTTTGCTCGGAATCGCGGTTGATGAGGTTGCCGGTCGGATCCCGATCCTGGCCGGCACCGGGCAGATGAACACTGCCAAGACCATCGACCAGACCCGTCGGGCTGCCGCTGCCGGGGCACAGATCGCGCTGGTGGTGACCCCAGCCTATGTGCGTCCCACCCAGCCCGGCCTCATTGCCCATTACCGTGCCGTAGCCGACCAAGGTGGCTTGCCGGTGGTGCTGTACAACGTTCCCGGCCGTACCGGCTGCGATTTGCTGCCGGAAACCGTGGCCGGACTGGTCTCGCATGCCAACATCATCGGCATCAAGGAAGCGCGATCCGAGCCCGAGCGGATGGCGGCCCTGCTGGTGCTGCGCAGCGACGATTTCGCGGTACTCAGCGGCGACGACCCCACCGCCTGCCGCGCCATGCTGGCCGGGGCCGATGGCCTGATCTCGGTCGGTTCCAATGCGTTGCCGCGTTCCTTCCGCCGGCTCTGCGACCTGGCGCGCGGGCATGAGCATGCCCAAGCCGAGAGCTGGGACGCGCGGATGCAGGATTTCTACGGATTCCTTGGCGTCGAACCGAACCCGATCCCGGTCAAGGCGTTGTTGCAGCGCCTGGGTTATGGTGAAGGCCTGCGCCTCCCGCTGCAGCCGCTTTCCGCATCCCACCAGGCCGAGGCCGACCGTCTGGCCGCCGCAGCCCTTGCTCTCGAAGAACTATCCAGCCGCGAAGCCATCGCGGCCTAACGTCATACCTTTCCAGGAGATTCCCATGCGTGTCCTTTCCTCGTTTTCGCGCCCGCTCGCCCTCGCGGTGCTGGCCGTCGCCGTGCTTGGCGTCTCCGGTTGCAAATGGTTCCGCAAGGACAGCGACTATGCGCAAAGCGAGGAAACCCGGCCGTTGGAAGTGCCGCCCGACCTCAACCTGCCCAATACCGCGGGCGCCATGAAGCTGCCGCAGAGCTCTACGCAGGTTGCGGCGCAGGGTGGTACGGTGTCCTCGGCCACCGGCTTCAATGTGCCCGGGTCGCGAGACGAAGTCTTCGCCAAGCTCGGCGATGCGCTGGGTGGAATCGAAGGCGTCACCATCGCCAGCCGCGCGCAATTGCTGGGCACTTACGATGTCAGCTATGAAGGCAGCAATTTCCTGGTGCGCGTGGTTGGCGTTGAAGCCGGCAGCTATATCTCGGCAGTGGATCCGCGGGGCCTGCCTGCCTCGGGTGCGGCGCCGACCAAGCTGATCGCGGCGCTGAAGGCGAAGCTGGGCGGGTGATTTTTTTCGCCGCCGGAATCAAGAAGGGCGCTATTGCGCCCTTTTTTTATTGGTCGCGGGCTCTTGGAAAAGAGCGTTCGTGTCAACGCCGGCAACCAGGAACCACCAACCAAGAACCGCCTTTACCGTTCCAACAAGGGCAGCTTGTCCACCTTGCCTTCCCATTCCTTGGCATCGGGCAGGGCGTCCTTGCGCGTGGTGATCACGGGCCAGGCCTTGGCCAGCTCGGCATTCAGGGCGACATAGCCTTCCTGGCCGGCGGGCACGTCGTCTTCCGGGTAGATGGCATTGATCGGACATTCCGGCTCGCACAGGGTGCAGTCGATGCACTCGTCCGGGTCGATCACCAGGAAGTTGGGGCCTTCGTGGAAACAGTCCACCGGGCACACCTCCACGCAGTCGGTGTACTTGCACTTGATGCAGTTCTCGGTGACGACGAAGGGCATGGGTCCGGTCCGATGGAGGGGTGCAACAAGTTTAGATCAGCGCGCCAAAGCTTGCCTGCGCGGGCGCATCGTGCAAAAAGAAGGCCCGGCTTTGCATGGCCGGGCCTTTCTGGGAAGCCCGGTCGCAGGGCCGGTGGCGCATGCGCAGGGCGGTATATGGTGCTCCCTAGGGAATTCGAATCCCTATTTTAGCCTTGAGAGGGCCACGTCCTAACCGTTAGACGAAGGGAGCCTTTTGGTAAGCGGCGTCGTGACGGACTAGTATATTCGCCAGCCACGGCCTGCGGCAAATGCCAGACAGGCTCGATCGATCCCCGCTACACACTGACACGGACCGCCGCCATTACGTCGCAAGCCACCCTTCCAGCCGTAACCCTGCGCGTCATCCCGCGCGACCAGCACTCCATTTCGCGCAAGGACATCAGCCCCAATGCGCTGCGGGTTCTGTACCGGTTGCGCGATGCGGGGTTCGCAGGCTACCTGGTGGGTGGCGCGGTGCGCGACCTGCTGGTCGGCGGCCATCCCAAGGATTTCGATGTCGCCACCGACGCCACCCCGGAGCAGGTCAAGCAGCTGTTCCGCAACTGCCGCCTGATCGGCCGGCGCTTCCGGCTGGCGCATGTGGTGTTCGGGCGCGAGATCATCGAGGTCGCCACCTTCCGTGCCAACATCGACGACGGCAGCGGCGACCGCGAACTGCATGAAGGCGGGCGCCTGCTGCGCGACAACGTCTACGGCACCATCGAGGACGATGCGGTGCGCCGCGACTTCACCGCCAACGCGCTGTACTACGCGATCGAGGATTTCTCGGTGCGCGATTACGTTGGCGGCTTCGAGGACGTGCAGGCACGGTCCATGAAGCTGATCGGCGACCCCGAACAGCGTTATCGCGAAGATCCGGTGCGCATGCTGCGCGCGGTGCGCCTAGCAGCCAAGCTGGGTTTCGAGATCGAGCCCGCGTCCGCCGAGCCGATCGCACGCCTCGCGCCATTGCTGTCCGAGGCGGCCCCGGCGCGGCTGTTCGAGGAACTGCTCAAACTGTTCCTGTCGGGGAACGCGGTGGCCAGTTTCGAAGGCCTGGAACGGTTCGGCCTGTTGCCGGCGATCCTGCCCGAGACCGCGGCTGCGCTGGCTTCCAACCGCAGCGGGGCGTTGCGCAGCATGTTGCTGGAAGGCCTGCGCGGCACCGATGCGCGAGTGGCCAATGACGAGCCGGTGTCGCCGGCATTCCTGTTCGCATTGTTGCTGTGGCCTGCGTATTGCCGCGCACTGATCGGTCTGCAGGCGCAGGGCGTGCATGTCGAAGAGGCGCAACGCCGCGCCGCCGACCGCGTCACCCTGCACCAGTTGGGTACGGTGGCGTTGCCGCGCCGGTTCTCGCTGCCGATGCAGGAAATCTGGCTGCTGCAGTCGCGTTTCAGCAATCGCCAGCGCAAGCGGGTGATGCGGCTGCTGGCGCACCCGCGTTTCCGCGCGGCCTATGACTTCCTGTTGCTGCGCCTGACCGCTTCCAGCGAACACGCCGAAGACGTGGCGTTCTGGCGCGAAGCGCAAATCCAGTCCGCCGAGGAATTGTCCGCCGCGCTTGGCGTGGCCGCTCCCCGGGACACCCTTGGCGACGAGGACGCCGCGCCGGCCAAGCGCCGCCGCCGCCGCCGTCGACCCGGCAGCACCGCGCCCGCCACGGAATGACCGACCCCGTGATCGCCTTCGTTGGCCTGGGCGGCAACCTGGGCGATGCCGCCGCGACCGTCCTTTCCGCGATGCAGGCGTTGGACCGCCTGCCTGCGACGCGCCTGCTGCGCGTCTCCCGGCTCTACCGGACGCCGGCGTGGGGTCTGGAACAGCAGCCTGATTTCATCAACGGCGTGGCGATGCTGGAAACCAGCCTGGGCGCGCGCGAACTCCTCGATGCTTTGCTGGCGACCGAGCGCGAATTCGGACGCGAGCGCGAATCCGGGCTGCGCTGGGGTCCGCGCACCCTCGACCTCGACCTCCTGATGCATGGCGACGCGGTGATCGACGAGCCCGGCCTGCATGTGCCGCATCCGTACCTGCATGCACGGGCATTCGCCCTGGTGCCTTTGCTCGAGATCGCTCCGGATACCCTGATCCCCGGGCACGGCAGTGCGCGGGAAGCGCTGCGCGGGTTGGAAACGTCGGATATAGAGCCGTTAGGGTAGATAATCAGCCAATGAGCACACACGCGGACATCAAGAAGTGGACCTTGCCGGGTTTGGCCGAAGCCAAGCGCGATCGGCGGAAACTGGTGATGCTCACCGCCTACGACTACAGCTTCGCCCGCGTGATCGATGCCAATGGCATCGACCTGGTGCTGGTCGGCGATTCCCTGGGGATGGTGGTGCAGGGCCGCGACTCGACCCTGCCGGTGACGGTGGAACACATCGCCTATCACACCGCCGCGGTCGCACGCGGGCTGTCGCGGGCGATGCTGATCGCCGACCTTCCGTTCCAGTCCGATGCCACTCCCGAACGCGCGCTCGATGCGTCGATCACATTGCTGCAGGCCGGCGCGGAGATGGTGAAGCTGGAAGGTGCGGGCCACAAGCTGGAAGTGATCCGTTTCCTGGCAGAACGCGACATCCCGGTGTGCGCGCACCTGGGCCTGACCCCGCAATCGGTGCTGAAGTTCGGGGGCTACAAGGTCCAGGGACGCGACGAGGCCGCGGCCGCCAGGCTGCGCTCCGATGCGCAGGCCGTGACCGAGGCCGGTGCGTCGATGCTGGTACTGGAGTGCGTGCCGTCGAAGTTGGCTGCGACGATCACGGCTGCGGTTTCCATCCCCACCATCGGCATCGGCGCCGGCCCGGATTGCGACGGGCAGGTGCTGGTGCTGCACGATTTCCTGGGCATCGACACCGGCCACCGCAAGCCCAAGTTCGTCAAGGACTTCCTCGCCCAGGGCGGCTCAATCGCCGGCGCCATCGCGGCGTATGCCGATGCGGTGCGCGATGGCTCGTTCCCCGATGCCGAACATTCTTATTGACGCATTCCCATTCAAGCCCGCGCTTATGCATAAGGACGCGCAATGATCGAAACCGTCACCGAACTCGACGCGTTGCGCGCGCGGGTCAATGGCTGGAAGCGCGACGGCCTCCGGGTCGGCTTCGTTCCCACCATGGGCAACCTGCATGCCGGGCACTACTCGCTGGTGATGCTGGCGCGGCAATACGCCGATCGCGTGGTCTCCAGCGTGTTCGTCAATCCGACCCAGTTCGGACCCAACGAGGACTTCACCCGCTACCCGCGTACGCCGGAAGCGGACACGACCGGCCTGGAAGGCGCGGGTTGCGATGTCCTGTGGCTGCCCACGGTCGAATCGATGTATCCGTTCGGCATCGAGCTGGCCGCGAGTATCAACGTGCCGGGCGTGAGCAGCGTGCTGGAAGGCGCGCATCGTCCGGGCCATTTCGATGGCGTGTGCACGGTGGTGACTCGCCTGTTCAACCAGGTGCAGCCTGACGTCGCCGCATTCGGCAAGAAGGATTTTCAGCAACTCGCGGTGATCCGGCAGATGGTGCGCGACCTCGCGTTTCCCATCGAGATATTGGGCGGCAGCATCGTGCGAGAAAGCGATGGATTGGCTATGAGCTCTCGCAACCAGTACCTGACTGCGGACGAACGTCCGGTAGCGGCGGAAATAAGGCGGACCTTGCTGGCGATGCGTGATTCCCTGGTGGCCGGTCAATCGCGTTCGACAGTCGAGGCGGAAGCTTCCCGCAGGTTGAGCGCGGCCGGCTTCGTCGTGGATTACGCGGCGATAAGACGCCCCGACCTGGGCGAGCCGGAAGAGGGTGAAAAAGCCGCGAAAGTGGCCCTGGTCGCCGCAAGGCTCGGCAAGACCCGCCTGATCGACAACCTGGAATTCTGAATAGTCCTTCTCCCTCCGGGAGAAGGTGCCCGTAGGGCGGATGAGGGTACGGCGAAGCTATTGACGCATGAACCACTACAGCTTCGCCGTGCCCTCACCCCAACCCCTCTCCCCATGGGAGAGGGGCTCAACCTTGCTAGACTTCGGCTCCCTTCCCCCGTCCGTCCCGCCATGCAACTGAGCCTTCTGAAAACCAAGATCCACCGCGCCACGGTCACCCACTCCGAGCTGAACTACGAGGGTTCCATCGCGATCGACGGCCTGCTGCTCGATACCAGCGGCATCCGGGAGTTCGAGCAGGTACACGTCTGGGACGTCACCAATGGCAGCCGCTTCAGCACTTATGCGCTGCGTGCGGACGAGGGCAGCGGCATCATCTCCCTGAACGGTGGCGCGGCGCGCCACGTCCAGGTTGGCGACCTGGTGATCATCGCGGCCTTCGCCGGCATGAGTGAGCAGGAAGCGTCGGCGTTCAAGCCGACCCTGGTTTACGTCGACGCGCAGAACCGGATCACCCACACCAACCAGTCCATTCCCAAGCAGGCCGCATGAGCGCCGTGCCGGGTTTTGCTGCGTTGCATTCCCATGCATCGCGCCTGCGCGGCGCGTCATTGCGGGCTCTTCTGGCGCAAGACCCGGCGCGGGCCGGTGACTTCGCGTTGCGCAATGGCTCGCTGTATTTCAATTTCGCGCGCCAGTCCTACGATCGCGATGCGCTGCAGTCGCTGCTCGATCTGGCGGCGTCATGCGATCTGCCCAGCGCATTCCGTCGTCTTTTCGATGGCGAAAAGGTCAATGTCACCGAAGGCCGCGCTGCTCTGCATACCGCGCTGCGCGGCAATCATTCGGATGCAGTCGTGGCACGCGAGGCATTCGTTGCCGCTGGCGAAGTGCGCGAACGGATGGCGGCGCTGATCGCGCAACTGCAGGCCAGCGAGGTCACCGACATCGTCAGCGTCGGCATTGGCGGTTCCGACCTGGGGCCGCGACTCGTGGCCGATGCCCTGCGCGATCCGTCCGCGGGGCGTTTCCGGGTGCATTTCCTGTCCAACGTCGATGGCGCCGCGGCGCAGCGGATCCTCGCCCCGCTGGAACCCGGGCGCACTGCCGCGATCCTCATCTCCAAGACCTTCGGGACCCAGGAAACGCTGTTGAACGGGGGCATCCTGCGCGATTGGCTGGGTGGCAGCGAGCGCCTGTTCGCGGTCAGCGCCAATCCGGAACGCGCCGCCAGCGCCTTCGACATTGCGCCGGAGCGTGTGCTGCCGATGTGGGACTGGGTCGGTGGCCGCTACTCGTTGTGGTCGGCGGTGGGCCTGCCGATCGCATTGGCGATCGGTTTCGAACGTTTCGAAGGCCTGCTTGCCGGCGCCGCGGAATTCGATGCGCATGTGCTGAACGCGCCCCTGGCCGACAACATCGCCGTGCGCCACGCCCTGACCGCGGTCTGGAACCGCAACGCCCTGGGCCATGCAGCGCAGGGCGTGATGACCTACGACCAACGCCTCGCCCTGTTGCCTGCGTACCTGCAGCAGCTGGTGATGGAAAGCCTGGGCAAGTCGGTGCGGCTGGACGGCAGTGCGGTGGAAGTGGACACGGTGCCGGTATGGTGGGGTGGGGCGGGCACCGATGTGCAGCACAGCTTCTTCCAGGCCCTGCACCAGGGTACGGGCATCGTGCCGCTGGATTTCGTCGGCACCGTCCGCAACGACGATCCGTACGCGGAAAACCATCTTGCCCTGATGTCGAACCTGCTGGCGCAGGCCGAAGCGCTGGCCAACGGCCAGTCCAGCGACGACCCGCATCGGGCCTATGCCGGTGGCCGGCCGAGCACGCTGGTCCTGCTCGACGCGCTGACCCCGCAGTCGCTGGGTGGCCTGATCGCGATGTACGAACACAGCGTCTACGCGCAATCGGTGCTGTGGGGGATCAACGCCTTCGACCAGTTCGGCGTCGAATTGGGCAAGCAGCTGGCGAATGGGTTGTTGCCGGCGTTGAAGGGCGAAGCCGAGGCCAGCGATCCGGTGACTCGAGTTCTGTTGGCGGAGTTGAAAGCCCGCGGTTGAAACTTCAGTCGCTGTGTCTCGCCAGCGCCCATTCCACATGCTCGCGCACCACCGGGGATTCGTGATCGCGCCGGGAAGCCAGTGATGCCCGCACGTCGGGAGTAGTGGGTGCGTTGCCGAGCCCCACCGCGATATTGCGCAACCATCGCTCGTAACCACTGCGGCGGATCGCCGACCCTTCGGTGCGGCTGAGGAATTCGTCTTGCGTCCACGCGAACAGCTGCGGCAGCGTGGCTACGTCCAGGTCGTTGCGGGCGCGGAAATCCGGCTCGTCGGTGCGCTTGGCGAACTTGTTCCAGGGGCAGACCAGCTGGCAGTCGTCGCAACCGAAGATGCGGTTTCCGATCGCCGGGCGCAGTTCCTCGGGAATCGCGCCTTCGTGTTCGATGGTCAGGTAGGAAATGCAGCGCCGCGCATCCAGCCGGTACGGCGCGACGATGGCCTGGGTCGGGCAGATGTCGATGCATTTCCTGCACGTGCCGCAGTGTGCGCTGGCCGGCTCGTCGATCGGCAACGGCAGGTCCACGTAGATCTCGCCCAGGAAGAACCAGGAACCTCCGTCCCTGTCGATGAGGCAGGTGTGCTTGCCGATCCAGCCCAGGCCGGCGTTGCGGGCCAGCGCGCGCTCCAGCACCGGGGCCGAGTCGACGAAGACGCGGTGCCCGAACGGACCGACTTCCTCCTGTATGCGCTCGGCCAGCCTCTGCAGGCGCTGCCGCATCAGCTTGTGGTAGTCGCGACCCAGCGCATAGCGGGCCACGTAGGCGCGCTGGCCATCGGCGAGCGTCGTCCAGGCTTCTTCTCCATCGTTCCGGCCATAGTCCAGCCCCACCGAAATCACCCGCAGGGTGCCGGGGATCAGTTCATCCGGCCGCGAACGCTTGTCGCCATGCCGCGCCATCCAGTCCATCGAGCCGTACAACCCCTTCGCCAGCCAGTCATGCAGGTGCGCTTCGTCCTCGCCGAGCTCGATTCCCGTTATGCCGCAGCGCTGGAAACCGAGCTCGCGCGCCAGCATCCGCACGCGTCGGGCGAGTGCGGCCGGTTCTGGCAGGACGACGGAGGAGTCGGACATGCGCGAAGTATAGAATCCACCCCATGTACGGCATCCAGCCCTTGTTCGATAGCAGTGCCGCGCGTGCCCTCGACGCGCGCGCGACCGCGCTGCTCGGCGGCGACGGCCATGTGCTGATGCAGCGCGCAGGGCAGGCGGCCTGGCAGCATCTGCTCCAGCACTGGCCCAAGGCGCAGCGCATTACCGTGGTATGCGGGCCGGGGAACAACGGTGGCGACGGCTATGTGCTGGCGCGACTGGCGCATCAGTCCGGTCGTGTGGTGCGCGTGGTGCACGTCGCTGAACACACCCCACGCACGCCACTGGCGCAGCGTGCCTGCACCGAATATGTAGCCGCTGGTGGGCCCATCGACATCTTCCCGGATGCGTTCCCGCAGGGCGAAGTGGTCGTGGATGCGTTGTTCGGCATCGGTTTTTCGCGCGAGCCCGATGCCGCTTCGGCCGCGCTGATCGACGCCATCAACGCACAGCTGGTGCCGATATTCGCGCTGGACGTACCCAGTGGCCTGGATGCCGACCTCGGTTCGGCGCCCGGCAAGGTCGTTGCTGCCACGCGTACTTTGCAGTTCATCGTCGGCCATGTCGGTCTGCGCAGCGGCGACGCGCTGGAACAGGTGGGTGCGATGGAACTGGACGATCTGGAGATTCCTGTCGAGGCGTTCGACACGATCGCGCCCAGCGCTTCATTGCTGACCTGCGAGGCATTGTCGTACTGGCTGTTGCCACGCCGCCGCAACACCCACAAGGGCGAATCCGGGCGTGCGTTGTGCATCGGCGGCGATCACGGCCACGGCGGCGCGATCATGCTGTGTGCAGAGGCTGCGCTGCGCAGTGGCGCGGGGCTGGTCAGTGTGGCGACACGCGAAACGCACGTGCCGGCCGTACTGGCGCGGCGACCGGAAGCGATGGCGCTTGCGGTCGAATCGGGTGATGAACTGCGTCCGTTGCTGTTGCAGGCGGATGCGATCGGTATCGGCCCCGGTCTGGGGCAGGGCGAGTGGTCGCGGGCGATGCTGCAACTCGCAGTGGCTGCCGGCAAGCCATTGGTGATCGATGCCGATGCACTCAATCTGATCGCCGCGTCGCCGCGTGCATTCGACGACGCGATACTCACCCCGCATCCGGGCGAAGCCGCGCGCCTGCTCGGCACCGATACCGCCAGGGTGCAGCGCGATCGTTTCGCGGCGGCGCAAGGCATCGCGCAGCGCTACGGAGCGGTGGTCGTGTTGAAGGGCGCGGGCACGATAGTGGCCGCGCCCGGCGAAACCCCACGCGTGGTCGACGCCGGCAATCCGGGCATGGCGGTCGGTGGCATGGGCGATGTGCTGACCGGCGTGATCGTGGCTCTGCGCGCAAGCGGCATGTCCGCATTCGATGCCGCGAGCGCGGGTGCACTGCTGCATTCGTTGGCGGGGGACGCAGCGGCAGCGGACGGCGAGCGTGGGCTGTTGCCGTCCGATTTGTTTCCGCATCTGCGTCGCTTGGCCAATCCGGAGTTGATCGATTGATGCAGTTGCAGCTTGCCGACAGCGAAGCGACCGAAACGTTGGGCCGTGCGCTCGCCGCCACCCGTCCCGCGCAAGCGGTGGTGCACCTGCAAGGCGACCTGGGCGCAGGCAAATCCACGTTGGCACGCGCACTGCTGCGTGCGCTCGGGGTGCAAGGGGCGATCCGCAGCCCCACCTACACCCTCGTAGAGCGTTATCAGGTTCCTGGCGGGGAAGCCTGGCACCTGGATCTTTACCGTATCGGCGATGCCGCCGAACTCGATTTCCTGGGCCTGGATGACGCCGTAGCCACCCTATGGCTGGTCGAATGGCCGGAAAAAGCGGGGCAAGCGCTGCTGGCTGCCGATCTGCGGGTGGAGTTGGCTGCGCACGGCCAAGGCCGCAGCGCCCATTTGCTGGCCGGATCGGCTGTCGGGCAGAAATGGCTGGACCAACTCGCCGTAAATACCGAGTTGGCAACGTTATCTGTCCCATCCATGTAGGAAGGTTCGGCAGGTCACGGATTATTAAGGGAAAAATTGTTGCATTCCTCGGCGGATGGTGCTTGAATCCGCGGCATGCACAAGGGGATCACTCGTTTCTTCCCGATTTCGGCCGGCATCCTGCTCGCCGCCGTAGTCGCGCCCCCTGTTTACGCCGGTGAAGTCCGCAGCGTCAGGGTCGATACCGGCGCCACCGGGACCCGCGCCGAGATCCAGCTCGACGGCACAGGCGAATACAAGACCATTTCCCTGGCCGGACCGGATCGTCTGGTCGTGGACCTGCCGGCCTCCAGCGCCGCGCGCAGCTTGAAGCTCCCCGCCGGCGCCGGAATCATCAAGTCCGTGCGCACTGGCCAGCCCGAGCCGGGCACGCTGCGTATAGTTTTCGACCTTTCCTCTCCGGTCGTGGTCCTGAAGCCGCGCATGGAGCCAGCCGGCGGCGGTTCGCGACTGGTGCTGGAGTGGCCGGGCGATGGTCCGTCGTCCAGCGCCGGGACCGCCACGACCGTTGCTTCGTCGCCACCACCGCCCAGCGTGACCCAGGCCGCTGCCCAGGCCACGGCGGCACTGACCTCGGCGGCGGTCCAACAGGCCAGCGTGCCTCCGCCGGTCGCGACCACGCAGATCGCGTCTTCCGGGCCCACGCTCCCGGAAACCGGACCGACGCAAGTTTCCCCGCAGGCGATCCTCAACGGCCAATCCGTCGGCACGAGCGCCGGCACGGCCGGCGAAACACGCCCGCCGCCTGCCGAAGCCGGCGGCCGGCCCCAATACACCATCGCCACCGGCATGCCGTCGCCAGTCGTTTCCACGACGGCGCCGACTGCAACCAGCCAGGCGCCGGTTCCGTTCAAGCCAATGCCGACCACGCCCTTGCGCGCCGGAATGCGGCCGCTGGTCATCGCCATCGACGCGGGCCATGGCGGACAGGACCCCGGCGCCGTCGGTCCCACCGGCAAGCGCGAGAAGGACGTGACCCTGGCCATGGCGCGTGAACTGTCTCGCCAGATCAATGCCACACCCGGCATGAAGGCGTTCCTGGTGCGCGAAGGCGACTTCTTCATTCCGTTGCCGCAGCGCGCGCGCAAGGCCCGTGCGGCGAAGGCGGATATGTTCGTTTCGATCCACGCCGATGCGGCGGAGAACCGCAATGCGCGCGGCTCCTCGGTCTACGTGCTCTCGTTGCGGGGCGCTTCCTCGCAACGCGCACGCTGGCTGGCCGACAAGGAAAACTCCTCCGACCTGGTCGGTGGCGTGCGCCTGCAGCAGGTCGACAACACCCTATCGTCGGTGCTGCTGGACCTGGCCCAGAGCGGCCACATGAAGGCTTCCGAAGACGCGGCCAACCACGTGCTGGACGGCCTCAAGCGCGTGGGCAACAACCACAAGCCGAATATCGAGCGCGCCAACTTCGCCGTGCTGCGCACCTCGGACATGCCCTCGATGCTGGTGGAAACCGCCTTCATCTCCAACGCCGACGAGGAGCGCCGCCTGATCGATCCGGCGTACCAGCGCAAGGTCGCCGGGGCGGTGCTGGATGGCGTGCAGACTTATTTCATGCGCCAGCCGCCGCCGGGCACGATGTTCGCCGCCCGCGCGCAGGCGGAAGCCGCTGCCGGTCCCGGTACCGCCGGCGGCGCCGGCGCACCGTAAGCGCCACCCCTCGGCTATCATCACGGCTGTTTTCCCCTGACGACGCATTCGCGTCGCCGAATCGTGCAGATCCGCCAACTCCCCGACACCCTCATCAACCAGATTGCCGCAGGCGAGGTCGTCGAACGCCCCGCGTCCGTGGTCAAGGAACTGGTGGAGAACGCGCTGGATGCCGGCGCCCTGCGCATCGATATCGATCTGGAAGAAGGCGGCGTGCGCCTGATCCGCATCCGCGACGACGGCGGCGGCATCGCTCCGGAGCAACTGCTATTAGCGGTGGCGCGGCATGCGACCAGCAAGATCGCCTCGCTGGACGACCTGGAATCGGTGGCGACGCTCGGTTTCCGCGGCGAAGCCTTGCCGTCGATCGCCTCGGTCAGCCGCTTCTCGCTGTCATCCCGCCGCGCGGGCGATGAACATGGCGCGGGATTGCAGGTGGAAGGCGGCAAGCTGGGCGAAGTCACGCCCAAACCGCATGCCCTTGGGACCACAGTGGAAGTGCGCGAGCTGTTCTACAACGTGCCGGCGCGGCGCAAGTTCCTGCGTGCGGAGCGGACCGAACTGGGGCACATCGAGGAATGGCTGCGTTCGCTGGCACTGGCGCGGCCGGACGTGGAACTGCGCGTCAGCCACAACGGCCGGCCGTCGCGGCGCTACAAACCCGAAGGGCTGGAATCGACGGCGCGGTTGAACGAAACCCTGGGCGAGGATTTCGCCAAGCAGGCCTTGCGCATCGAACACAGCGCGGCGGGCTTGCGCCTGCATGGCTGGATCGCGCAACCCAGCTATTCGCGCGCCAGCGCCGACCAGCAATACCTTTACGTCAACGGGCGCGCCGTGCGCGACCGCAACATCGCCCATGCGGTGAAGATGGCTTACCAGGATGTGCTGTTCCATGGACGCCAGCCGGCGTACGTGCTGTTCCTGGAAATCGATCCGACGCGTGTCGATGTCAACGTGCACCCAGCCAAGCACGAGGTGCGCTTCCGCGATACCCGGCTGGTGCACGACTTCGTCTATCGCACCCTGCAGGAAGCGCTGTCCGAAACCCGCGCCGGCATGGCGGCGATGGCGCCCGGCATGAGCCAGGTTCCCGGACATGGCCAGGATTCATCGCAGTACGCGTACTCGCAGGCGTGGTCGCCCACGCAGCAGTCACCGTTGGGTCTGAGCATCGCCGATGCACCTGCTGCCTATGCCAGCCTGTATGCGCAACCGGTCGCGACGCAGTCGCCGACGCAGGCACTGCCGGCCAGCGGCGACACGGCGATCCCGCCGCTGGGTTACGCGGTCGCGCAGCTGCACGGTATCTACATCCTGGCCGAGAACGCGGACGGCCTGATCGTGGTCGACATGCACGCCGCGCACGAACGCATCGGCTACGAAAAGCTCAAGTCCGCGCACGACGGCCTCGGCCTGCGTTCGCAACCCCTGTTGGTGCCGCTGTCGCTGGCTGTGGCGGAACGCGAAGCCGAAGTGGCGGAGCGCGAGGCCGATACCCTGTCCGCGCTCGGCTTCGACGTCACTCGCAGCGGTCCGCAATCGTTGAGCGTGCGCAGCGTGCCCGCGTTGCTGGCCCAGGCCGAGCCCGAGGCGCTGCTGCGCGACGTGCTCACCGACCTGCGCGAGCACGGTGAAACCCTGCGCGTCGCCGCGGCGCGCGACGAACTGCTTTCCACGATGGCCTGCCACGGGGCAGTGCGGGCCAATCGCCGTTTGACCCTTCCCGAGATGAATGCGCTACTGCGTGAAATGGAAATCACCGAACGTTCCGGGCAGTGCAATCACGGCCGTCCGACGTGGGCGCGTTTCTCACTGGCTGAAATCGACCGCTGGTTCCTGCGAGGACGTTGAAGATGGGGAAATGCAAAAGTTGCTTGCCGTCGGTTATGTTGCTGTTGACGCTGACCGCATGCGAAGGCGACATCGATGCGTCGTCGTCCGGCCCGGATTCCTCCGCGGCATCTGTCGCGGCCAATCCCCAGTTCCTTGCCGACGATGCGACCTGGCGCGCGCAACGCAGGCAAGATCTGCTGAAACCCGATGGCTGGACCAGCCTTATCGGGCTGCACTGGCTCGAGTTGAAGGCGCACTATCTCGGTAGCAGTCCCAGCAGCGGCATTCGCCTGGCCAAGGGGCCGGCGAAGATGGGCCTACTGCAACAGGACGGGGAGCGCGTGTTCTTCACCCCGGAACGCGGCGTCGCGTTGACCCTCAATGGCGAACCGTTGAAAGGGCGGGTCGAATTGAAGAGCGACCATGACCAGGCCCCGAGCGCGATCGGCTTCGATGAAGGGAAAGGTGTGTTGAGCTTGATCCAGCGAGGGGAACGACGTGCCCTGCGGGTCAAACACGCCGAAGCGCCTTCGCTTCTGCAATTCAAGGGGCTGGAGTACTGGCCCGCCGACGCCTCCTGGAAGATCGAAGGCAAATTCATTCCGCATCCCGCGGGCAAGACCATTCCCATCGCGGATATCGTGGGCACCGCCGCCGACATGCCGAACCCTGGCGTGGTGGAATTCGTCCGCGATGGAAAGACCCTGCGCGTCGAGGCCCTTGAAGGGTCGGACGACACGTTGTTCCTGGTACTGGCCGACCGCACCAGCGGCCATGGCAGTTATCCGGCGGGACGGTTCATGGATGTGCCGATGCCGGATGCGCAGGGCAAGGTCGTCCTGGATTTCAACCGCGCCTACAATCCCCCGTGCGCGTTCACGTCGTTCGCGACCTGTCCATTGCCACCGCCGGAAAACCGGCTCGACCTGGCCGTCACCGCAGGCGAAAAAACCTACACCAACCCTTCCACACCATGACAAGAAAGGCCATGCGCTCCATGAAATCCCGTGGATTGAAATCCGTGTTGGTCGCCGCTGTTGCGGCGGTCGCCTTCGCTGTGAATGTCGACGCGGCTGCGCCGACCCCCACCAGCAAGCCGCCGGTTCCGCTGCTGTGGAAGGTTTCCGACAAGGACAACTCGGTGTACCTGCTGGGTTCGTTCCACCTGCTCAAGCCCACTGATTATCCCTTGTCCAAGGATGTCGACGCGGCCTTCGCCGATGCCGAATCGCTGGTCTTCGAGATGCCACCGGAAGAGATGTCATCGCCTGCGCTGGGCATGCAGATGGGCCAGGCGGCGTTGCGCACCGACGGTTCCCAGCTCAACAGCGAGCTGCCACCGGCCACGGTCGCCTTGCTGGATGCATGGCTCACGAGCAATGGCGCGGAACTGCAGAAGATGGGACTGACGCCACAGGTGGTGCAGATGTTCGAGCCATGGTTCGTCGGCTTGACCATCACCATCACCGAGATGACCAAACTGGGCCTGGATCCGAAATACGGGCTGGATGCGCATCTTGCCGCAGAGGCCAGCAAGGCCGCCAAACCCACTGCGGGACTGGAAACCGGGACCGAGCAGATCGCGTTCCTCGATGGCATGAGCAAGGAGGAGCAACTCCAGTTCCTGGCCGAGGCACTGTCGGAATCCGGAGAAGGGAAAGATGAAATGGCAAGGCTTCACGCAGCGTGGCGTGCGGGCAATGCCGATCTGCTTTGGAACGGCATGGCCGTGGACATGAAGAAGGAATATCCGAAGCTGTACCAGCGCATCAACGTAGCGCGTAATGACGCCTGGGTGCCCAAGCTCGAGGAGCGGCTGAAGATTGCCGGCACGGACGACACCCTGGTGGTGGTCGGTGCCTTGCACCTGCTGGGATCCGACGGCGTGGTCGAGAAGCTGCGTTCGAAGGGTTACCGCGTGGAGCGTGTTTGCACGGCCTGCAAGGGCGCCACGAAGAAGTGAATCGGGTGGTGGGCGATGCTTCCGCTCGGTGGAAGCGTCACACCATCACGATGCAGTCAACGGGGCACGCCGGCAGGCACAGTTCGCACCCGGTGCACAGCGGTTCGATCACCACATGCATGTGTTTGGTGCCACCGATGATGGCGTCCACCGGACAGGCCTGGATGCATTTGGTGCAGCCGATGCAATCCGCTTCCACGACCAGCGCAACCGCCGGCGGTTTGTGGATGCCGCGTGAACGGTCGTAGGGTAGCGGTGCGGTATCGAGTATCCGTGCCAGCGCCCGCGCGCCGGTGTCGCCGCCGGGCGGGCAACGATCCGCTTCCGCCTGGCGCAAGGCCATCGCCTCGGCGTAGGGGCGGCAGCCGTCGAAGCCGCACAGTCCGCATTGGGTCTGTGGCAGCACGCGGTCCAGGCGTTCCGCAAGCGACTCGGCTTGCATGGAAACAGGGGTCGACGTGCTCGCCATCAGCGGATCATTTCACCGGCATGCCCGGCAGCGCACCGCTATCGGCATCCAGCAGGGCCAGCGCGCCGCCGTCGAAACCGGCCGACAGGATCATGCCTTCGCTGATGCCGAAACGCATCTTGCGCGGCGCCAGGTTGGCGATGAACACCACATTGCGGCCCACCAGCTTCTCCGGTTCGCCGTAGCTGGCGCGGATACCGGAAAGGATCTGGCGCTTGCCCAGCTCGCCGGCATCCAGCTCGAAGCGCAGTAGCTTGTCGGAGCCTTCGACGAATTCGCATGCCAGCACCTTGCCGATGCGCAGGTCGAGTTTGGCGAAATCGTCGATCGAGATGTGCTTGGTATCGATGGCTGCAGCAATCGGTGCGGGCGAAGCCGGTGCGGCCCCCATCGTGTCTTTCGAGGCTTCGGTCATGGCGTCGATCATCTTCGGGTCGATACGGGTGAAAAGAGGGGCGTAGGACTGCACCGCATGCGCCAGCAACGGCGTCTCGAGATCGCGCCATGCGTAGACCGGCGAGGCCAGGAACGCTTCCGCCTGCGCTGAGGTGCGCGGCAGGATCGGCTTGAGCGCTGCGGCGAGGATCCGGAACAGGTTCAACCCCTGCGTGCACACTGCCTGCAGCTCGGCGTCGGCGCCTTCCTGCTTGGCGATCACCCAGGGTTTCCTTTCGTCTATATATCGGTTGGCTTCGTCGGCCAGGGCCATGGTCTGGCGGATCGCGCCGGCCGGATCATTACGCTCGTAGGCCTCCTGGATCTGTGCGAGCGCCGCCACGAAACGGTCGTACATCGCTGCTTCCGGCAGCACTGCCGCCAGGTGCCCGCCGAAACGCTTCTCGATGAAACCGGCGCAACGGCTGGCGAGGTTGACGAATTTGCCAACGAGGTCGGCGTTCACGCGGGCAACGAAATCGCCCAG
>JAKFDG010000068.1:0-2437 GCA_036677285.1 Pseudoxanthomonas sp. | reverse complement strand
CTCTGGTTGCCTGCTCCGGCGATCGCGTCAGTCGAACCTGTACACGACCTCCGCAGCCACTTCGCGGCCTACCGGATTGGCCACGCAGTAGGCGAAGCCGCCGCACCACTTGTCCTGGAAGTGATCGTCCAGGATGTTGTTGACGTAGAAGTTCAGGCGCAGGGCTTCCGTCGCCTGATAACCGACGCTGGCGTTCCAATAGATCTTGTCCTGGTTGTAGAAGTCCACCAGTTCGCTCTGCTGGCCGTAACTGATACTGCGCTCGCCCAGGTCGTTCACGCGCAGATCGGTGCAGTCGGTGGCCACATCCGGGCGGAACCCGTTGGGCAGTGCGGTGCAGCCGCCGAAGCGGTCGCTGCGGGTGCCCGCGGTCCAATCCACGTACAGCACCGCGGTCCAGGGATCCAGGGTCCAGGTAGCACTGGCGCGGCCGCGATAACGCATCTGGCGTTCCTGATCGCGGATGTTTTCGAAGGTATCGCCCGGGAACTGCGCGATCTTGTAGGTCAGCTGCCGGGTGTAGTTCAGCGCGAAATCGAACGTTCCCCAGCCCTCGGTCTGCAGCTGGTAGCGCGATGCCACGTCGAAGCCGCTCACGCTTTGCCTGGCCCGGTTGATCGGGCCGATCTCCACGCGGGTGACCACGCCGTTGGCGTCGCGGGTGACGCGGCTGATCTGCAGATCGCAAAGCGCCTGGCTGGGCGGAGTCCCGCGCGGCTTGTCGGCGGGCGCCTGCCCGGTCAGGCAATAGGCCTCGTCCAGCAGCACCTGGTCGGCGCCGACGTCGTCGATCGCATCCTCGATGTTGACCCGCCAGTAGTCGGCGCTGACCGAGAAGCCCTCGAACGCATCCCAGACGAAGCCATAGGTGAGCGAATCGCCGGTTTCGTACAGCAGGTCTTCGGAACCCTGTCTGGCGATCAGGGGATTGTCGATGTGGTACGGATCGCCGACGCCGCCAGGGCAATTGCTGGTCTGCCGATCGGGGTCGGTCAGGCAGGTCAGGTAGTCGGTCTGGTCGGCCACGCTTTCGCTGGGATCTGCGTAGACGAAGTGCATGTCCGGGGCACGGAAGCTGGTGGCGTAGCTGCCGCGCAGCAGCAAGGTGGAGAACGGACGCCACTCCAGGCCCACGTTGTAGGTATTGGCGGCATCGTCGGCGACCGCGTCGTAGCGGTCGTAGCGGCCGGCGGTCGACAGGGTCAGGCTCTTGAGCAACGGGATCTTGAATTCCACGCCCGCCGCGTAGCGCTTGCGCTCGCCGCCGCCGGTCTCGATGTTGCCGAACGGCGTTTCGTATGCGGGATCAGTGCCCATGGTGTTGGGGTCCGGAGTCAGCTTGTAGCCCTGCTCCGCACCTTCCAGGACGCCAGCGAAGCCGATCGGACCGGCCCAACCCTCGAACAGGTCACCGCTGAGCACGAAGCTGGCCTGGGTAAGCCAGGTGCGCGCTTTCTTGTCGCCGACTGCGCGGACGCCTTCGTAGTCGCCGCGGGTCACCGGGTTCCAGAGCCGGTTGTAGTCGGGGGCATGGATTTCCAGGCCGCTCACCGGATCGGTGCCCAGCGATGGCCCCAGGAAGAATTCGGTGGCCCGTGCGTTGTGGATGGTCGGGAAAAGCTCCTGTACCTCGTACTCGGCGCGGCCGGCCATCACTTCCCAGTCGAAGCGGTCACTGAAGACGGTGCCACGCAGGCCGGCGCTGAAATCCCAGTTCGTTTCCTTGGACTTGGTCAGCGCGTGGTCTTCGCCGCCGATCTCGCCGGGCACGAAGTAACGCAGCAGGTTGCGCTCCTGGCCACTGTCGCGGTCGATGTAGTTGGCGCTGCCCCATGCCGGCATGAAGGTGTTGCTCTTGCCGGTCGAGTCCCAGAACCCATAGGTCGCCCAGGCTTCGACGTTGCCGAACTGCTTGGTGCCGTACAGGTAGAGCGAGAGGTCCTTGCTGCCGTTGCGCAGCGTCCAATGCTGGAACACGGAACGGTTGGCGCACTGCCAGCCGGTATCGGTCTGCGCACCGTTGAAATCGTTGTACAGGATGCGGTTGTGCTCGTAGAAATCGCCGCCGAACTGGTCGCAGGCGCCAGCGGGCGGCCTGATACGCTGATCGTTGGCCACGTCGTACAAGCGGATGCCGACTTGGGGCGTGTTCGTTGCGGTACCTTGCTGCACGCCGCCGTAGTTCCAGTTGCGGCGCGGCGAATCGGACTCCTCATCCATAAACGGCCGTTCGTGCGACCACAGCGGCTCGCGGTTGAAGTACTGCAGGGTGTAGGCCACGCTCCAGTCTTCGCCGTGCCTGCCCCCGGACCATGAGACGTCGCTCACCGAGCGCCCGCCCTCGGTGGTGGTGCCGTAGCGCGCGCGCAGGGTATCGCCGTCGATGTCCTTCTTCAGGATGACGTTGACCACGCCAGCCACCGCGTCGGAGCCGTAG
>JAKFDG010000067.1:0-52030 GCA_036677285.1 Pseudoxanthomonas sp. | reverse complement strand
GAAGCCGCCCAGCGGCTGGTGGATCATCACCCGCGAGTTCGGCAGCGCGTAGCGCTTGCCCTTGGCGCCGGCCGCCAGCAGCAGCGCGCCCATCGACGCGGCCTGGCCGACGCAGATGGTGCTGACGTCGGGCTTGATGAACTGCATGGTGTCGTAGATCGCCATGCCGGCGGTGACGATGCCGCCGGGCGAGTTGATGTACAGGCTGATGTCCTTCTCGGGGTTCTCGGCCTCGAGGAACAGCATCTGCGCCACGATCACGTTGGCGACATGGTCGTCGATGCCGCCCACCAGGAAGATCACCCGCTCCTTCAGCAGCCGCGAATAGATGTCGTACGCGCGCTCGCCACGGCTGGTCTGCTCGACCACCATCGGCACCAGGTTCAGGGCCTTCGTCTCGTTGCTCATGGATTCCCTTGTCTCGTCGGCGGACGCCGCCGGCCTCAGCCGATGGCTTCCTGGAAGGATAGTGCCTGCTCGGTGTGCTGCGCGCGCTCGGCGATCCAGTCGATCACCTGCTCCTCCATCGCGCGCGACTGCAGTCCCGACATCAACTGGGGATCGTTGCGGTACAACTCAATGACCTGCTGCGGCTCCTCGTAGGTGGAGGCGATCAGGCGCAGCAGTTCGTTCAGGCGCTTGGGGTCAAGCCGCAGCTCGTTGCGGCGCGCGACCTCGCCCACCAGCAGCGCGACCAGCACGCGCTTGCGGGCAGCGTCCATGAACTGCTCGTGCGCGCCTTCCGGCAACGCGATCGGCTGCTGTCCCTGGCGCGCCTGCTGCAACGCCTGCTGGGCCATGGCGCGGGCCTCGTTCTCGACCAGCCGCGGCGGCAGTTCGACGTCGGCATAAGCGGCTGCCAGCTGCTCGCCGACCTCGCGCCGCAAGCGGTTCATCAATGCACCCTTGAGCTCGCGCTCCAGGTTGCTGCGGATTTCGCTGCGGAATTGCGCCATCTCGCCGCTCTTGACGCCGAAGCTGCGGATGAAGGCCGGGTCGATCTCGGGCAGGACCGGTTCGGACACCTGCTCGGCCTTCAGGTGCACCTGGACCGTCTTGCCGGCCAGTTGCGGCACCCGCCATTGCGCCGGGAAGGTGACCTCGACGGTCTTTTCCTCGCCGGCGCTCATCCCGGCCAGGGCGGCCTCGATCTCGGGCAGCATCGCGCCGGAGCCGATCACGTCGACGCCCTGCTCCACGCCTTCGGCTGGCAGCCGCTCGTCGCCGGCCTGCGACCAGGTCGCGACGTCGACCGCATCGCCTTCCTTCGCCGCGCGGGTGACCGCGCTCCAGCTGCGGCGCTGCAGGCGCAGGTTCTCGATCATGCGATCAATGTCGGCATCGGTCACCTCGGCGGTGGCGCGCACGACCTGGAGGCTGGAGACGTCGACATCGCCGAATTCCGGCACCAGCTCGAAGGTCGCCACGTACGACAGGTCGCCTTCGCCACCGTCCGCGCCAGCCGGCTCGATCCGCGGGTTGCCGGCGATCCTCAGCGCGTTGTCGCGCACGGCCTCGTCGAAGCCCTCGCGCAGCAGGCCGTCCAGCACCTCGGCGCGGACCTGCTCGCCATAGCGCTGCTCGACCACCTTGGTCGGCACCTTGCCGGGGCGGAAGCCCTTGATCCGCGCGGTCCGGGCGATCTCGCGCAGGCGGCCGCCGACCTGGGTCTCCAGGCGCTCCGCCGGGAGGCGGAGGGTCATGCGGCGCTCGAGGTTGCCGACGGATTCGACCGAGACCTGTGTATCTGAAGCTGGCATACCCACTCCTGCAACCGTGGTCCGGGCCACGGCACGTTGCGTTGACTTGTCGGGCCGCCCCGGCGCGGCATGAGCACGCATCCGGAAGGCGGCGGAACGCAATAGTTTCGCTGATTTGGCGGCCTGCCGCCAGCGCCGCCGCGCAGGCACGAACCCGGCCGCGGTGCCGGCCCGACGCGCCGCCGCGCGTGATGGCACCGGGTTGCGGGTGCGAAAGCCGAAGGCCGCCCAAGGACCAAAGCAACCTCGACGGACATTACGGCGCTCGCCAGCGCTCGCCGGGTCGGCCGGGCGATTGATTCTCTGCCCGGGCTGGTGCGAAAGGGGGGACTCGAACCGCGCGGGGATGAAACCCGGCCGCGGTGCCGGCCCGCCGCGCCGCCGCGCGTGATGGCACCGGGTTGCGGGCTGTTTGGGTTGTGCGAAAGGCGGGACTCGAACCCGCACGAGGTCACCCTCACTGGTACCTAAAACCAGGGCGTCTACCAATTCCGCCACTTTCGCAATGCCGGGATTCTAGCCGGTCATGCCTTCCGCCCGGGCAATGGAAAACGCCCGGCGCTGGCCGGGCGTTTTGGGGGTGTGGTGGGCTGTGAAGGATTCGAACCTTCGACCTATTGATTAAGAGTCAACTGCTCTACCAACTGAGCTAACAGCCCATCGAAAAATGATAACAAATTTGGGGTGGATGATGGGATTTGAACCCACGACCCCCGGAATCACAATCCGGTGCTCTAACCAGCTGAGCTACACCCACCAAATCGGCTTCAATGTGTGGCGCGCCCGGCAGGAATCGAACCTGCAACCGCCGGCTTAGAAGGCAGGACCACTGAGCCGACAATTCAGGAGCTTAGCCTCTCCAAATTTCAGGAGGCCACCCCGTGGAACACGCACCACTGCTAAAGCGGTCGGCTATTTTTCAGGAGTCAGGCTAGGAACGCAAGCTCGGAAAGCCCGGGTGCGATATCTCATCATACGAGATGCCCCTGTGTAGGCTGGGCCGGCCAGTGCGGCGAGGACGGCACCCACCTGGCCACCTTGAATCCCCGTCCAGAAGGAAAATCAATGTCTGATGACCTAGGGAACAGGGGGCCCGCCGACCGGGCCCGGGTGAACATCCACGAGCCATGGGAAGTGAAGTGGTGGTGCTCGGAGTTCGGCTGCACCGAATCCCAGCTGAAAGCGGCGGTCAACGCCGTCGGTGTCATGGCCTCCGACGTCAGGGCCTATTTGGCAAGGCGGTAATGATCCCCGATCGGGCCGGCAAGACCGGCCCGATTCATGCAACATCGCCCCATGTGCGGCCGCTTCGTCCAGCTCCCCCTCCAGTTCCCCGACCGGACGCCCTGGCCGGAGCTGGCCGACGATCTCGCGGCCATCACCGCCCGATACAACCTGGCACCCACCCAGCGGGCCGCCGTGGTGCTGGATGCCGATGGCCAGAAGCGCGTGCTGTGCCTGCGCTGGGGCCTGATCCCGCCCTGGTCCAAGGACCTCAAGGGCAGCTACAGCACGATCAACGCCCGGATCGAGACCGTGTCCACCAAGCCCGCCTACCGCGCCGCGTACAAGGCCCGGCGCTGCGTGGTGCCGATGGCCGGCTACTACGAGTGGACCGACACCGCCTCGGGCAAGCAACCCTGGTACATCCACCTGCGCGACGGCGGCGACCTGTTCGCCGCGGCCATCTGGGAGCCCCGCCACCGGCTGCAGGAGGAAGGCGAGGACGGCAGCTGCTGCATCATCACCAGCGATGCCCGCGACGCCGCCGGCCAGGTGCACGACCGCATGCCGGTCTTCATCCCGCCCGATCGGGTCGACGAGTTCATGGCCGCCAGCCCCGAGGATGCGATGGCGCTGCTGCTGGCCACGGAGGTACCCGACGTCGTGGTCGAGCCGGTCAGCCGGCGCGTCAACTCCTCGCGCAACAACCCGGGCGACCCGGGCATGCTGGAACCGATCTCCCTCGGCTAGAACTGCCGCTCTTCCGGCGCCACCAGGCCGGCGTCGATCAGCATGTGGTTGATCTCCACGTACACCGAGTGGCCCAGCGCGTCGTCGTATTCGGCACGCGCCTGGATCTCGTCGCTGTACTGGCGCACCACGGCCAGGCATTCCTCCGGATCCGGGTATTGCTGGCGCAGCGCCGGGATCCGGCTGGCCAGGGTGCCGATTTGCGCATGGATCTCGTTGAAGCTGGCTCGATAAGGCGCTCCCATGCCGCGCAGCATGCGCCAAAACCCGCGTTCATGCCGACCCACCCGGCCCCGGCGTAAGCTCCTCGGCCCGCGTTCTCGCACCCTGCGACGCGGCACCGCGAGTCTCTGCCGCCATGCTCATCGAACCCGACACCCTGGCCCGCTACATCGGCCCCGCCGCCATCGATCCCGCCCGCGTGCAGGTGCCGCTGTCCGCGATCTCCGTGCGCTTGGGCTTCCCCTCCCCGGCCGAGGACTTCAGCGACGACAGCATCGATCTGAACGAGCACCTGATCCGCAACCCGGCCGCGACCTTCCTCTACCGCGCCGAGGGCTGGTCCATGCTGATGGCCGGGATCTGCGACGGCGACCTGCTGATCGTCGATCGTTCGGTCACCCCGGTCGACGGCGACGTCGTCATCGCCTGCTGGGATGGCCAGCAGCCCACGTGCAAGGTGCTGAAGATCTGCGCCGACCACCTGGAGCTGCACACCCGCAACCCGCATTGCCCGAACATTGTGCTGCCGCCGGGCACCGAGGTGGAGGTGTTCGCGGTGATCAGCGTCGCGCGCACGATGCGCCGGAGCGGCGGCCGTGTTCGCCCTGGTTGACGGCAACAACTTCTACGCCAGCTGCGAGCAGGTGTTCCAGCCGCAGCTGCGCGGCAAGCCGCTGGTGGTGCTGTCCAACAACGACGGCTGCGCGATCGCACGCTCGGCGCAGGCCAAGGCGCTCGGCATCAAAATGGGCCAGCCGGCGCACGAGCTGAAGCACCTGGTGCGCGCCCACGGCCTGCAGATGCGCTCGGCCAACTTCACCCTGTACGGGGACATGAGCGCCCGCGTGGTCTCGATCCTGCGCGACGCCGCGCCGCGGGTCGAGGTCTACAGCATCGACGAGTCGTTCCTCGACCTGTCCGGCATTCGCAATCGGCTCGCGTTCTGCCGCGACCTGCGCGAGCGCGTGCAGCGCTGGACCGGCATCCACAACTGCATCGGCATCGGCCCCACGAAGACGCTGGCCAAGCTGGCCAACAAGGTTGCGAAGAAGGGCGCCGGCGTCGTCGACCTCTCCGATCCCTCGGCGCGCGCCGACGCGCTGCGCGAGTTCCCCGCCGAGGATCTCTGGGGCGTCGGCCGCAAGTGGGCTGCCAAGCTGTCGGCGATGGGCATCACCACCGCCGCGCAGCTGCGCGACGCCGCGCCGGACCTGATCCTGGAACGCTTCGGCGTGGTGCTCACGCGCACGCAGCGCGAGCTGCAGGGCCTGCCATGCGTCGGGCTGGAGGAGATCGAGCCCGACCGCCAGCAGATCATGGTCAGCCGCTCCTTCGGCGATCGCGTCGAGGACCACGCGGCCGTCGCCCAGGCGCTGGCCACCTTCGCCGTGCGCGCCTGCGAAAAGCTGCGCAGCCGCGGCCTCACCGCCGGCGGCGTCTGGGTGTTCGCCAACTCCGACACCTTCCGGCCCGAACTGCGCCAGCACCACCCGAGCCGCTCGACCTCGCTGATCGCCGCCACCGCCGATACGCGCCTGGTGCTGGCCACCGTGCGCATGCTGCTGCGCGGCCAGCTACGCCAGGGCATCGCCTACAAGCGCGGCGGCGTCGCACTGCTGGACCTGGCGCGCCCGGAGGATCGACAAGGCGACCTGTTCGCGCCGGCCATCGTTGGCAACGACGCGCTCATGGCCACGCTGGACCGCATCAACCGCCGCTTCGGCCGCGGCAGCGCCGGGCTGGGCGCCTCCGGCTGGATCGAGCGCCCCGCCTGGGGCATGAAGCAGCGTCAACTCTCGCCGTGCTATACGACCCGCATCGCCGACCTGCCGAGGGCACGCTGCTGATGGTCACCAAGTCCCGCGCCGAACTGGACGCCGAACTCGAGCAGCTCGAGCAGTGGATGCCGACGATGCTCGCCGAGACCGACGAAGCCAGCCAGATGGATGCGTTCGCCGGCCGCGCCGAGCTGATCGAGGAAGCCGCGGCGCCCATCGATCGCGAGCACGTCTGGAACCGGCTGCAGTGCATGCTGCGCGATGCCGGACTGGTGCCTGGCGACGACGAGCCCTGCAGCGACTAGCGCTGCCGCAGCATCTCCGCGACATCTCCCACGCTGCGCCCTTCGCGCAGCTGCACGTAGGCGCGCTGCCGCTCGCGATCGGTCAGCTTGCGGCCGAGCAGGCGCGGCAATGTGCGCAGCGCGATTATCTCCTGCAGGCGCTCGACGTAATGGTCGACGTCGTCCTGCGAATGCCCGGCCTCGGCGAGGATCTGTGCGATACGCTCGATAGGCGTCATGGCGCCAGCTTAGTGCCCCCGGGCGGCCGCCGCATCCCTGCGGCAGCCCCACGACGGTTGGATGGCCATTGGCCCGCCGCGCTCCGGTTGACACAGCATCGCTCCGCGCCCCGGCGCTGTCTGTCACCAAGTACCGCAAGCTACTGTAGGGAAATTCCTAGCCACAAAGGGATTCCGGGCCGCGGCGCGCAACCGCAGGAATGTTAGGCGCCAATCACTTGAGGGATCCCACGTATTCGCCAGCAAAGGCCGCGGCCGCCTTTTCGCTGACGTGCCGCCGGTCCCGGTACAGCGCCACTGCCTATGGGGAAATGCCTACAGGAAGCGCGCGGCCCATGAGGATATTGCTCTCCGGCAGCGAGCAAGGTGCGTGCAGGTAAGCCCGGTTGCGGACCACGCGCACACTCCCGATGCCAGCGCCGTGCAACGCCCGCCGCCAATGGGGGAGGCTGCGCAGGCGCTTGTTGGACGTTCCATCGGCGTTGAACTGAACGTCAACCCGGTCGAGCCACCCAAAGTACCCGCCAATGAAAGCCTGGCCGCCTGGGCGCAGGGCTCGGCCGATTGCTTGCACCGCTTCGGCCCATTGCGCGTCGTCGACAAGGTGGAACATCACACCAATCGCGTTGATCGTATCGAAGGTTCGCCCGGACAGGTGTTCGGCAATTCCACCGTGCAGGATCGTCGCATCGGGAAATGATGACCGAAGGTGTGTCACAGCCTTGGCGCTCACGTCTATGCCAGTGAGGCTCTGGGCGCCAAGCTGCTCGTAGAACTTCAGCCAATGCCCAGCGCCGGAGCCAAGATCGCATACATCGCCAACCGGGCGCATGTGGCGCAGCAGCAACAACTCGACGGAGGCGTAGTGATAAGCCGCCCAGTGCGCGGGCATGGCCTGGGAGATCGTCGCCCGATCCGAGATGCTCGCGTAGAACTCGCGGTCCCACCAGCCGCTATCGTAGGGATGGGCGCGCCCGCGCCTGGTCTTCAACCAGCCCGATAGCACCTTGCGTTTGCGGCGCCACGCTTGTCTCAGCATGTGCCCAGTCTACGTTAGAAGTCCGCCGTCTGGGTCATGTACTCGTGCAGGTCGCGCTGCTCATTGAATGACCCGTGGCGGTTGATGACAACAGCCTGGTAAAAGCGCCCCACCAATGACTGCGTGCCGGCGGCATTGCTGGCGGTACCGATGCGCGAGGGCTGAGTCGCATTGGTGATGGTGCCGAGGGTGCCGGTCACAGACTTTTGGCTCGTTAGGTTCGCAGTGTCGAAGGTGTAGCGCAAGCGACTTGCGGCATAGCGCATGATGAGGACGTGCGGCGCACTTAAGGTTATGCCTTCATCATTGAATGCAACGGCCGAACTGCCGTCATCGACGCAGAGCAAGTCTGTCGTCGAATTGCGGCCCTTCATATACCAGCCTTTGACGGTACCAAATACGCCGGTACCTCGCGCGTCCAAAAGTCGCACATTGTTCGAGGTCGTGAAGTAGGCAACGCCGGCCATGAATGCCTCGGCGTTGAAGGCGGTCCCACATTCGAGATAGTCGCCGCCGTCGAACGAAAGATACCCCTTCAAATCGCCTACCTGGTAAGTCGGGCGCGCCGCACTGGTCGACTGTGCCGCGTGATTGCCGAGCCCGGACTTGTCGTCCATGCGGGCGACTGCCTGCCCTGCGGTGGTCACTGGAATCGTGCCGGCAACGTCTTGCCACAGCGTGCTGATGTCGTTGGGGTCGTACCACGCGCCATTCGTGACGCTCGCATCGAACAGATCGGCTGGGCTGAAGGAACTCCCGCCACCGCCGCCAGACGCGGTGATGGTATCCCCGCTGATCGTCAGACCGGAGCCCGGCGAAAGGTGTCGATAGCTCCCCTCCGACGCATCCCAGAACAATAGCCGGTCGCTGCCCGGATCCACCAGCACACCTGGAACGGGCATCAGCGCGGAGAATGCCGTAACGCCATCCCCCTGCTTCAGCTCCCCGGTATCGGTGACCCTGCCCCACTCCCCGGCCAGCAGCACTTCATCATTGGCGGCCCATTCGGCGGCGGTGCGGCGCCGCACCTGCACGCGGATGTCGATCTGGTTGAGCAGCTCGATCAGCTTCGGCAGGTCGCTATTGGTCAGCGCCATGGATCAGCCCCCATTCCCGTCGATGATCCAGGCCGCCGGCGCATAGGTGTCGGCCACGATCGAGTCGGTGCCGCCGGCGGCGGTAAAGGCGAAGACGTGCTCGTGCCGCTGCCAGCTGTCGCCGCGGTCGCTGATCGCGTACAGCACCAGGCGCACGTTGCCGCTGGCCGCGAGGTCGCAGGTGGCCGTGGCGCCGGCGATGTCCAGCTTCTCGACCAGCACCGCGTCGGTGGTGTCGTCGATCAGCTGCAGCGCATAGCGCACCGTGGATTCCGGCCCGACGCTGTCGTCGTCCGCATCCAGCAGCTGGTCGGCTTGCAGGGTGCGGTCGCGATGCGCCCAGGTCACGACGAATTCGCCGGTCACGCTGGCCGGGCGGGCGCTGGCGTTGATGCGCAACTTGCCCGGCGGGTACGGCCGCGCCTGGCGCTGGTTGAATGTGACGCCGATTGCCGTCGCCACCGAAGCGCTGAGCCGCTCGCTCCAGGTGTTGGTCAGCAGCTTGGCGTTGACGCTCTCGCCATCGGTGTACTCGGTGACGTCGTAGGCGGCGCCCTGCGTCCAGAACCACAGCGTTTCGCCGGCGGCGTGCACCTGCTCCACGGTGTCCGCGCACGCGCGGCCCAGGGTGATGGTATTCGCGCCGACGTCGAGCGCATCTACCCGGCAGATCTCGCTGCCCCACAGCACCGGGTCGCCCACGTCCACCTGGTCCAGCCGCTTGCCGTCGCTGAGCGTGAAGGCGGTCGGCAGCGGATCGACCAGCGCCGCCGCCTCATTGACCACCGCAGTCGGGCACCAGGCGCCGTTGGCCCTTTCCTGGTAGCCGGCGCCGGCGTCCACGCTGAGCGTGAAGTCGCGGCTGTTGGCCGGGTCCTGGGCGGCGGCGATCAGGAAGCCGGCATCCGCGGCAAGCGCGTCCAGCTCGGCGCGCGGCAGCACGGTCACCACGTTGATGTAGGGCGCCTCGAAGGCGACCTGGTCCACGATCGGCACGGGCGTGGTTGCCGGCGTGGTGTCGACGCCGGATTCCACTTCCACCGATCCGAACGCCGGCAGGGTGTAGATGTCCTGCACCGCCTGCATCCGGATCGCGCCGCTGCGCAGCGTGCCGGCCTGCTTGTCGCCGACGATGCAGACCATGTCGGTGATGCCGCGCTTGGTCGACTGCAGCCGGAAGTAGGTATTGGGCCGCCAGCTGTAGGGCTTGCGCGTGGTGGTCAGGTCGAACACCCGCTTGGGCGTGATGTAGGCCAGCAGGTCGCGCTCGGCGATGCGCGCGGCCAGCGTGGCGGTCGGGATCTCCGGGTATTCCACCACCTGGTGGTTGAGCCCGAACTCGTCGATCAGGCCCAAGGCCTCGACCGCGGGCGTGATGATCGTCTCCTTCCGCTGCGGGTCGAAGTAGCGGACGCTCACGCTGTTGACCCCGCCATCGAGCGAGGCCGGCAGCTCACTGAACGACAGGATGTCGTCGTCGGTCAGGATCGGCAGGTCCTCGAGCACGTAGTCGCCGCGCGCCAGGTCCAGGTAGTACTGGCCGTCGACCATGCTGCGGGTCATGCTGCCGCCGATCAGCTTGCAGATACGGTTCTCGACGTCGACCACGCTTTCCTTGGACGGGTCGATGGTCACGCAGATGCCGAAGCCTTCCGCGTACAGCTTGTCGGCTGCAGCGGTGAAGCTGGCGTCGTTCATGTTGCCGGTCGGCTCGCGGCCCTTGGTGCTGTGCGTGCGCAGGTAATAGAGCGCATGCGCCGGATTGATCGCGAGCAGCCCCACCGTGGCTGAACGCGAAAGGCTCGCGTGCCAGAGCGTGCCGCCGAGCGGGCCGTAGACTCTGACCGTCGCCGTTGTGGTTGCGGTGGTTTTCAGGAACGACGCCGACTCGCGGTCGGTCACCGAGGCCCACTGCAGATCGGCGTCGGCATAGGGTGCCGGGTACAGCGTGATGGCTTCGGTCGGCAGGCCGGCCCCGATGAGGTAGCTGTCTAGCGCCGTCTGCGCGTCTGGCGTCACCGCCGGGCTGCTGAAATCCGGGTCACCGTGGTAGCCGGTGTCGATGACCTTGACGCCATCGAACCAGACCTCGAACTTGTCCGGGTTGGGCCCGGTGGCGTAGTCCAGGCGGATGGTGCCCAGCTCCGCGCCGAGCTCGACCGGGATCTCGCTCGGGAAGCTGGCGCCGCCGTCGTAGGAGAACTCGATCGCCGGATCGCCATCGACCATGGTGATCGGCGCCTTCTCCGGATACCAGCAGCTCCCATCCCAGCCCTGCAGGATCTTCTCGACCTTGTACGCGGCCGATTGCGGGTAGGGGTTGTTGGCGCCGTAGTAGCCGCCGAGGAACGCCAGCGTCGTAAGCCCGCGCCACGCGGCCACCTGGTTGCCGAGGTTGGCGACCAGGTAGCTGTCGGGCGCCTGCGTGGCCTCGCCGAACATCACGTGCACGTCGCTGACGATGCCGCCCTGGTCCTTCTCGCCGCCCCACAAGTTGGGCTGGTTGATGTTGATGGTGCCGCTGGCGGTGAGCCGGCCGCTCCAGGCGGTCTTGTCGCCGCCGCGGAACTCGAGGAAGGCGTCGATCGGGCCCAGCGTCAGGCCGGTGTGGTAGAGCAGCTTGAACCAGTAGCCGACGGTGGTCTCGGAGGATTTGCTACCCATGCGCAGCCTCCAGCGCGGCACGCTCGCGCGCGTCGCACTCGCGCGCCCACTTCACCAACGCCAGCGCGAACGCATCTCCGATCTCTTCCAACTTTTCGGCCTCGATGCCATTGCGCACGAACTCGCGGAAATCGATGCCGTGCCGCTTGGCCCATTCCTTGGACCTGTCGCGGCAGAAGCCGCGGCGCTTGCTGAAGCCAGGGATCGTGAACAGGTGGCGATGGGTGACAATCACTTCTTGCCCCCGCTCGACTTGATCGGCACCACGCCCATCGGCTTCCACGCCAGCAGGAAGGTGTCGGGCACCCAGCAGGTGCCCAGGATGTCGATCACCATCTGGCCGTCCTCGACGCTCGGCGGATTGGTCTCGGCGGGCTTGGGCGGCTCCACCTTGGGCCGCATCGCGTAGCTGATGATCGCGGAGACGATCAGGATGATCAGCTGGATCACCCACCAGTACACCGCGTGCTGCGCCTGCGGTGCCGGCGCGGTGAGCGTGTCGTGCGCAAGCACGCCCAGGCGCGCGAACTGCAGCACCACCACTAGACCGGCAACCACGCACAGGCTGATGCGCGCTTCCGCGCCGCCGTCGGTGTCCATCCACCAGTAGCGCAGCCGCCAGCCGTACACGTAGCGGCAGCGGCGCAGGGCGCGCATCAACCCCATGACATCGAGACTCCATCGGTCGGGTTCTTGATCGGCTTGTAGATCGCGCCGCCGTAGTGGTTCTCCGGATCCACGAAGCGCGCCGCGCACGCGGCCCAGGTCTTCGGGCAGCCGGGGCGCACCGTCACCGCCACGCCGGTGGCAAGGTCGACGCCGCCGTACAGCAGCGTGATGGTGTCGCCGCTGGCCGCGACGATCGAGCGCTTCTCCACCAGCCCGTCGGTGCGGGTCCATTCCGCCCAGCCCGGGTACAGCGGCAGCGTCGAGCTGCCGAACGCGGCGTCGGTGAGCACCAGCCCGGCCACCGTGGGCGTGGCGTCCACCTTGAACGCATCGCGATCGAGGCCGCAGCCGCGGATGCCGGTGGAATACACCGTCTTCCAGCACGCCTTCTGCCAGCGCGGGCCCTGGCCGCGCGCCTGCGCCTCGTCCCCATAGGGCTCGCAGGTGAGCTCGAGCTCGACGTCGCCGAACCTGGGCTGCACCACCTTGCCCATCCATTCGACCACCGGCGGATCCGTGTCGCCGCGGTGTGCGGCCATGCAGACCACGTCGATGCGATCGCCCGGGATGTACGGGTGCCACCAGTCGCCCAGCGCCTGGGTCGCCGGCAGGTCGGTGGCGGCCGGGTCGCGCAGGTAGGCCAGCTTGAGGGTGATCTTGTCCTTGGCCCGCTCCACCGTCTGCCGGATCTCGCTGCGCTGGATCTGCGCGGCGGTGTAGGTATTGGCACCGACGACGAAGTCACTCGCGCCGGTGCAGAAGCGCAGCGTGACACCCTGGCGGGTGAAGGCGAACAGGTGCTCAGGCTTGGCACCGAAGCGGCTGGTCTCGAGGGCGTCAAAGCTCATGCGCGCACCCCTGGAACGACAGCTGCGTGGTCACCACGCCGCGCGCCCACAGCCGCAGCAGGTTGGTGTCGGACGTCTGCCGGCACAGCGCCATGAAGCTTGCGCAGGCGACGTTGGCCGCCGAAAACCCGACCGGCAGGTCGCTGTCCAGCACCCAGCGTTCGGTGTCGGCGTCGACCGCGGCCGCGGAGGTGATGCGGCGATAGAACACCGTGCCGTCGCGCATCAGGAAGCGCAGGTCGCGCCGGTTGGCCTGCAGCGGCCAGTCGCACAGACCCATCCGCTCGACGTCGAGCGTCGCGCTGCCGGTGAGCGACTCCACCAGCACGTCCTGGCCGTAGCTCGACACCCAGATAGGCTGCCAGCGGCCGCTCAGCGCGTACAGCAGCCCGCGCAGCTCGGCGACCTCGGCTTGGGTGACGGCGGCCACGTCCACCGTGGTCTGCGGCAGCACCACGCCTGCGGCGTCCCAGCGCACCGGATCCGCGACCCCATAGTCCACCTCGACCACGTTGCGCGCCGGCGTGAATACCGGGTCGGTGGACCAGTCCGGCGACCACTCCAGCACCGGCAGGCTGCGATAGGTCGCGGCGCCGAAGTCGCCGTCCTGCACCAGCGCCTCGGCCGTGCGGAACGCCACCGCGTAGGGCACGTCGTCGCCGGTGAAGCGCGCAAGGTTGAGCGCCGATTCCAGCGTGGCGCCGATCGTCGGCATCACCTTGCTGCCGGCCGGCCACGTCGCCGCCAGCGCGACGGACAGGTTCAGCACGCCGGCGGCGACCGTGGCGATCTCCAGCACCTCGTACAGGGACGGGTCGTCGCGGTCGACCACGATCGCGTTGCCGCCGTCGCGGAAACGCCGGTCGGCGGTGTCCAGCGAGAGCGTGGTGGAGGCGCTGGCGCCTTCGGCCGTGGTCTCCGTGGTGTCCATGGCCAACGGCGCGTGCCAGCGGCCGGCGGTGTTCATCACCAGCAGCGTTTCCATGCGCCGGCGGTGGCGGCCGCTCTGCAGGCCTTCGAACTGCAGGGCGATGCGCGGCGCCTCGCGCAGCTGGCGGGTCTGCTCCATGCCCGTGGGCGGCGGCAGGCCGTCGGTCAGCCATTCCCAGCGTTCGGCCACTTCGCCGCCCGGGGCAAACGGCCACGCAGTCGCGTCAGCCGCCTCCACGGGTCAGCCCCTCCCAGTTGTTGCGGACGTGGGTCAGCACGACCTGCTCGCCATCGGCACCGGCCAGGGCATCGGCCACGGCGCGGTCGCCGATCGCGACGATCGGCTGCTTGACCAGCACGCCACGCTGGCCACCGCCATTGCGCACGTGGCGCGGGTCGCCTTCGGTGAGGACTTCCTCGCCCTTGCGCAGCACCGCCGGCACCTCGTTGGGCGCGAGCCCGGCGATGCCGCCGGTGTGGTAACGCGGCGCGCTGCCGAACAGCAGCGGGCTCAGGCCGGAACGGATCCGGCCGCCGCTGCCGGCGATGCCGCCGGCGTGGTGCACGCCGGCATTCATCGATGCCGCCGTCGCCTTGCCCAGGCCCGGGTAGATGGCATCCAGCAGCTGCAGCACCAGGTACGTGGCCAGCGCCTTCGCGGCGATCTGCGCCATGCCCGCGACGAAGTTGCGGACCATGTCCTTGAAGGCGTCCTTGAACGACTTGGCGCCGGTGGCCAGGTCGGTGAAGAAGCCGGTGAGCGCATCGATCCCGACCTGCGTGGCCTGCATCGCCAGCTGGCGCTGCGCCGCGGTGACCTGGGCGATGTTGGCGTCGAGCTGGTCCAGGCCGTCGAGCGCCGCGGCGAACTCCGCACTGTCCGGGCTCAGCGTGGACAGGTAGGCGGTCATCTCGGCGCGCAGGGCACGCAGCTGGTCCAGCGACCGCTGCCGCACGTCCTGCAGCTGCCGCTCGCCTTCGAACGGGCTCATGAAGCCCGTCTGGGTCATCGTGGAGACGGCGGTTTCCTTGCCCTGCAGGCGCGCCATCACCTCCTGCATCTTGGCTTCGAACTGCTGCAGCTGCGCCTTGCCGGCCTCGACGTTGATCAACTTGCGCACCAGCGCCACGCCCGCCGCGTCGCCCTCGGCCTCCAGCCGGACGATCAGGTCCTTGAACTCCTCCTCCAGCTGCGCCGAGCGGGCGCGGGCGGTCTGGCCCTGCGCCTCGAGCAGGCGAATGTGCACGGCGCCGAGCTTGGCGGTGAGCTCCTCCTCGGCCTTGGCCTGCTCGCGGGCCACGCGCGGGCCGATCTCGCCGCGCTCGCGCTGCAACCGGATGATGTCGGTCAGCGCCTTGGACTGCTGCTCGCTGCTGGTGGCGACCCTGGCCTCGGCCTGCGCCTGGGCGATCTGCAGGTCGATGTCGGCCAGCGCCAGCGCCTGCTTCTTGCCGTAGTAGTCGGCGATGCTGAGCTTGCCGTCTTCGAACAGCACGTCCAGCTGCGCCTGCTGGCGCTTGATCGCGTCGATCGCCAGCGCGGCGGCGTCGACGATGCCCTTGATCTTCTTCTTGGCATCCTCGCCGCCGCTGGTGCCGCCGGTCGCGGCGGCCTCCACGGCCTTCACCTGGGCATCGATGCCTTCCTTGGCCAGGTCCAGCATCAGCTTGGTGAAGTCGTCGACCTCCTTCTGCAGCTGCGCCACGCGCTTGGCATCGGCGGCGACGCGGCCGCCCTGCGCCCCCTCGGCGAACTGCAGTGCCGCCCCACCCTTGCCGCCCAGGCTGCCGCGCTGGGTGCGCAGGGTTTCCGCGTAGGCCTGCGCCTCGATCAGGTGCGCCTTGGCCGCGGCCAGCGTGGCGATGGCCTGCTCGCGCTTGGCGGCGGCGTCCCTGATCGCCGCCTCGCGGTCGAGCCCGGCCATGCGCCGGGTCTCGTCCATCGCCTCGGCGTGCTTCTTCGCCGCGATGGTGGCCTCGTCCTCGCGCGTGGCCAGGTAGTAGATGCCGGCGGCCAGCGCGGCGATCACCAGGCCGACCGGGCCGCCGATCAGCGCCAGCGCGCCGCGCAGGGTGATCGCCGCCGCCCGCGCCGCGATGATCGCCTCGCGCAGCTTGGCGAACGCCGTGATCGCGGCAACGATGGCGCCTGCCGCCAGCCGGGTGACCATGAACACCGCCAGCACGTCCAGGTTCTGCAGCAGCAGCGTGATCGCCTTGAGCAGCGGGTCCAGGTACTTGGGCAGGTCGCGGGCGATCTTCTGCAGCTCGGCGGCGAACTTGCGGCTGGCGCCGGTGGCGGCATCCTGCTGGCCGATGTAGTCGACGAACTTGTTGCGGATCTGCGTGAGCGCATCGCCGATGGTGACCGGCACGCGGCTGTATTCTTCCTCGAGCACCTTGGCCTGCGACTGCAGGGCCTTGATCACGATGTCGGCGGTGAGCTTGCCTTCCTTGCCCAGCTTCTTCAGCTCGCCTCGGGCCACGCCCATGCCATCGGCAATCGCCTGTACCAGCCGCGGCGCGTTCTCGCTCAGGCTGCGCAGCTCGTCGCCGGCCAGCTTGCCGCTGGCCAGCGCCTGGCCCAGCTGCAGCACCGCGGCCTCACCTTGCGCGGTGCCCTGGTAGGACAGCTTGATCGCCTGGTTCACCGATTCGGTGATGCCCAGCAGGTCGCGCTGGTTGTTGATCTGGCCGCGGGTAGCGCGCTCCAGCCGCGTGTAGAGGTCGGTGGTCGCCTGCAGGCCGGTGCGCGTGCGCTGCGCCAGCGCCAGGATCGCCTGGTAATCGCCCTTGGCTTCGCGGATCCGGCCGCGGATCAGCGTCGCCTCGTCCGCGATGCCCGCCAGCACCTTGACGCCGCGCAGCGACAGGTACACGCCGACGAAGCTCACCAGTTCCTGGCGCGCCCGGCGGATGCCGTTGGTGAAGGCGTTGTTGGCCGGCAGCGCCATCGCGCCCTGCGCCTTCACCTTGGCCAACTCGCCGCGCAACAGGCCGAGACCTTGCTTGATGTCGGCAAGGTCTGCGGAGATGCGTACGCGGAGGTTGGTGGTCGGCTCAGCCATGGCTCAGGGTGTTGACGTACTTCCCGTAGTTGCTCTTGTCGAACTGCGCCGCCCGCAGGTTGGTGACTTCATCCAGCATCGCGCGCCTGCGGGCGCGCTCGGCTGCCTCGGTGAAACTGCGTAGCTGTGCCAGCGTGTAGCCCTTGACGTCGGCGAGCGTGTGCCCGCGTTCGATCAGGAGCTGGATGACGTCGCTCCACCCCCAGTCGTCGCCGCGGCCAGTGCCGCCGCCCGGCCGCCCAGGAGCGGCGCGAGCTTTTGGACGAAAAAATCGCGGTTCACCTCGAACACCGTTTTCGCCAGCACGATGAATTCGTCGATGTCGCCTTCCTGCAGCCAGACGGCGTCCTTGCCCGTGCAGATCGCGGCCGCGGCGAAGACCTTGTCGTCGTGCTGTTCGATCAGGTCCATCACCAGCGTCACCAGCTCGCCGCCGTTCTCGTCTGGCAGGCTCTCGAGCGCCAGCACGGCGTCGATCACCGGCCGCGCTGTGCGGACCAGCTTGGGCAGCTGGCCGATCTTGAGCGGCACGATCTCCAGCGCTTCGCCGCGGTACTTCACGCTGGAGCCCGCAGGCTCCAGCACGTTCAGGTCGTCGGTCATGGCCGGGATCAGACCTCGGCGTCGACGACGAAGTACTTGCTCTCGTCGGCTGCGGTGATCGAGCTGTCGGACAGCAGCGAGCCGCTCACCTGGCCGGCGCCGAAGTCCTCGCCGATCAGCGCCATCTCCTGCAGCACGCCGCCGGAGACCTTGTGCAGGCGCACACGCACGCGCTTGCCGGACTGGGCTTCGTTGAGGCCGACGAACATCATCTCGTACTGCTTGTTCGACGAGACCAGCGCTTCGACCTTCTCCTGGGCGACGTAGCTGTAGTCGACCTCGCAGTTGGCCGCGCCGGCGATCGGCGCCGGGATGGTCGAGCCGGTCGGAATGTAGAGCTGGCCGTCGACGAGCTCGTAGTCGGTGCCTTCGGTGTAGGGCGTGCCGCCGCCGACCGGTTCGACGCTGGTGATCGCGGTGGCGATCTTGGCCAGCGGCGTGTAGCCGCCCGCGTAGGCGACCACGGACTCGGCGGTCGCCGTGCCGGCAGCGATGTCGGTGGCGCTGGAGCGCAGGCCGAACGCGAAGTTGGCGGCGCTGTAGTCGTGGAAGGTCAGGCTCATGTCGACGCCGGTAAGGCGGCGCACTTCGCTGCGCTTGTTGCCGCCGGGCTGGGTGTAGTCGAGCTGCGACTTCACGTCTTCCTGCGGCGACAGGGTGAGCGCCGAGCAATTGCCCAGCGACAGGAACGGGGCGGCGGCGCCGTACTCGCGGAACAGGATGGAACCGCTGCCGAGGTAGCTGCGATCGGTGGAGTTGATCATTTCCGGGTCTCCGGGTTCGGGATGGTGGGCGGGTCAGCGCTTCGGGATATGCAGCGAATAGCGCACCTGGGCGCCGATCCACGTCATGCCTTCTGCTGGGGGAATCGGCTTCGCATCGACGAAAGCCGGGTACTGGTAGGACGACGGGAACTGGGTCTGCTTGCGTTCGAAGGCCTGCTCGATGTCATCCATCAGCTCGTGCAGGCGCTCCTGTGCGTCGTTGTTGTCGTCGCTGTCGACCTTGGCGGCGATGATCACGGTCGCCAGTCGGTGCGTGCGCCGCACCGCGGGATCCGTCGCAGGGCCCTTGCCTTCGAGCACCACCGCGACCGCGACCCCGGCGGTGGCCGGGATCTGGTGCGGCTCGCGGGTGACCGTGGCGCCGGCGTCGGTGTGGTAGCCGTTGGCGACACTGATCGTCTGCAGGCAGGTCTCGAATGCCTCCAGAGCGACCCATGTGGAAGGGGCGGCCATCAGAGCACCACCCAGCGCGACATCGACTCGTCGTGCGCGTCCAGGTCGTCGAGGGTGAAGACCTCGCTGTCGATGGTGACGGTGCCGCCACGCTGCGGATCGGCGACCTGGTCCTTGAACAGCGTCACCACGTTGCGGTAGCCGGCGACCGTGGCGCCATCAGTGCCGTAGAAGGCCACGGCGCGATCGACCAGCGCGTCCACGCCGGCCACCGCCGCACCGCCACCGGGCGGCGTGTACGTGGCGATGTCGGCCATGCCGGCATCGCGCAGCGCGCCGACGATGTCGGCGTCCATGGCGCGCAGGGTCTCGAGCTGGCTCATCCGCGCCCCTTCAGCTTCGCGCTCAGCACGGCCTTGGCCAGCTCGCGGTTGAAGTGGAACGGGAACTGCTGCTTGTAGAGCCGTTCCGCCAGGCCGAACACGTCGTAGCGCGGCCGGTAGCTCACCCGGTTGACGAACACCACGATGCTGCGCACCGTGCTGCCGAACCCGGTGGCGACGCGCTGGTAAACGCCCGGGAGCATCCGGCCGCGCCTGGCCTTCAGCGCGAAGTAGTCGCCGCGGCGCTCGCCCTTCTTCGCCTCGCGGCGCTGGCGACGCCCGCGGGTGGTCTCCGATTCGTTCTGGATCGGATCGAAGCGGGCGCCGAGCTGCGACAGTACGCGGTTGATCTGGCTGCCGGGCAGGTTGCCGTAGGGATCCAGCTGCGCGCCCTTGCCGGGGACCGCGAACATGCCCGACGGCAGGATGCCGGCATAGGTCAGCCGCTGCTCCAGGCGCTTGTGCTTGCGCGTGCCGCCCATCACCTGCGCCTGCAGGTACTTGGCAGGCGGCGTGCCGTTGGGCGACTCGTCGCGGATGAAGATCTCGGCGGCCAGCGTTTGCCGGGTCGCCTTCTTGTACAGCACCGCCTTGAGGGTGGCCGGCGTCGGCCGGTCGAACACCTGCGGCATCACCTGCGCCCATTTCCCGCGCACGGCGAACGCGGTCTGGTTGGCCGCCTGCATCGCCGCGAACGGCAGCTGCGTGCGCTCCAGCTCGGTGAGCGTGCGCCCGAACAGGTTCTGCTCGTCGACCTTGGCCAGGATGCGCATCAGCCCGGCGTCCTCGCCGGATCGGAGCTGCGCGGATAGGTGCGCTCCTCGCGGATCCTGCCGTTGGCCAGCTTGATCTTGAGCGTGACCAGCTGGCCTTTCTTGGCCAGCCCGTTGCAGACGCCGGTGGCGGCCGCGGTCGCGGCGGCCTGCGTCGGGAACTCCTCCATCAGCGCGGAATCCATGGTGACCTTCCACGGGCGCGCGGCGTTGCCCTTCTGCGGCGCCACCTCGATGCGGGTGCGCTTCTTCACGGCTGCACCGCCGGCGCCAGGTTGCGGATCCGGTCCATGCGGCCGCTGCACTCCTCGAGCGCGGCGGCGCGGGCATTGGCCAGGCGGACCGCCTCACCCATGGAGTTGTCGCGCTTGGCGACGGCGTCGCACGGTGCGGCCAGCTCGGCCGGTACCGGCACGATCTTCTCGACGGTGACGTGCACCACCTTGGGCGGCACCACCGGGCAGGTCTGGCAGGCGGCCAGCAGCAGGACCAGGCCGATCAGCGGAAGATTGCGCACGAGGTCGCCTCCAGCTGTTGGGCGCACTTGGGGTCGCGCTTGGCGTGTTCGATGTCGCCCTCGATCGCGGCCAGTCGGTCGCGGTAGGCGTCGCGGTCCTTGCGCGCGGCGACGATCGCGGCCGCGGACATGCGCGCCTGTACTTCGGCGGCGTCCTGGGCGGCGCGGGTGAGCGCGTCGACTTCGTACAGCGCATCGGCCGACGCCTTGAGCGCGGCGCTTGCCTGTCGCAGGTCGCCGGCGGCCTTGTCGAGCTTGGCGCGGTCGGCCTCGCGCTGGGTTGCCGTGCCGTGCGCGCAGCCGCCGATGAAGGACGCGGCGACCAGCATCACGACGAGCGCGACCTTGAGCAGGCTGGCGTAGGGCGCGAGGGCGTCAAACATGGCCGGGCGGCTCCTGGTCGGCGGGTGGCGGCAGGTGCGGATCGCCGACCGTGGCGCGCAGCGACAGCGCCACCAGCATCGCGATGCCCTTCTGCAGGTAGGGCGCAAGCAGACCGGCGAGGATGCCCAGCAGCAGGCCGTTCAACGTGCGCAGCTGGCCGTACATCACGCCGATGCCGATCGCCAGCGCGATCGACTCGATCAGGAACTCGCGCGACTCGATGCAGCGCACATGCTGCGGCAGCCACTTGCGCAGGAACGGCTGCGCCGCCACCGCCATCGCCAGGGCGAGCAGGAAGCTCGACAGCCCCAGCGGCGCCGACGCGCCCAGCTTGAGCAGGAACAGCCAGCCCGCCTGCAGCGCTTCGAAGAACGCCGCGCCGTTGGCCGCCAGGATGATGATGAACCCGGCCAGCGAGACGCCGATGGTGGACTTGAGCCAGTTGTTCATCGCAGCCCTCGCACGCTTCGCAGTTCCTTGATGTCGTCGGAATTGCGGTCGACCTGCACCGACAGCTCGGCGACCCTGGTGGTGAGCCGCGGCACGTCGGCCAGCTGCAGGGTCAGGGTGTTGCCCTGCGCCTGGATGACCTGCGTGCGGGCGTCCATCGAAGCCACGGTCTTGCCCAGGTCGTTGATGCTGGTGATGACCCAGACCGCGCCCCAGGCGACGATCGCGAGCAGGCTCGTCGCCACCACGACGCAGATCCACATCTCGACCGCCCCGATCATGTAGCGCTTGCGACCATCGGGATTCGTCACGCTGTCGATCATTCGAGGATCCCCGCAAGGTTGAGGCCGCGGACGATGACCTCGTCTGGCCAGAGATCGCCGCCGTTCTCGTGCCTGGCGATGGCGCGCACCAGTGGCAACATCACGCGTCGCTGGGCCAGAACGATGTCCTGGTCCAGACCGACGCCAATCGCGCGCGCCACCGCGTGGGCATACGCGCCGGTGTCGTTCTCTACCGGGGGCGCCCAGCGGTGGATGATCTGGCGCACGGTGCGCAGCCCGTGCTTGCGTTGATACGTGAGCAGCGTCCGCGCCATCGCGCGGAAACCGAACTCCGGCGCGGCGAACACGCAGAAGCGCTTCTCCCGTTGCCGAGCCGCGGCGCTGCGGTCCTCGCCCTGCCACGGCACACCGGTCCGGTCGATGTTGCCCGGGTTGTTGTTGCGGTAGCCGCGAGATGCCATCACCGCACCCCCAGGCAAACGCGCACCGCACCGCACGACCCGAGGCTTCGGCGGGTCGTGCGGTGGGCGGCGCTCCACAGGGAGCTGGTGGCGGCGAGCTGCACGTCAGGCTCAGGTGAGCGTGGCGTTGCCGGGGGTCAGGATCACCGTGCAGGTGGTCTCGGTGGCTGCGCCATCGGCTGCGGCCACGGCCGCGCCGGTCAGGTCGCCGGCCGCCGCCACTGCGGCCGAATCGTCGAACGCGCCCGCGCTGACGTCGTAGACCAGCTTCTCGCCGGCCACGAACACGGCCGCGCTGACCTTGGGCACGGAGACCTTGCCCTTGACCTGGACGGCGCCGGTGTCGCCCGTGGCGATGTCCACCAGGGCGACGCCGAGGCTGTGCTTGAGCACCACGACATCGCCCGAGGCGATCGCGCTGCCCGCGTTGGTGTAGTTGACGGTGGTGCCGTCGTCGACGTAGTTGTCCATCTTGTTGCTCCGGTAACTGGGGAGTTTTCGAACGGTTGCCGCTGCAGCTGCCGGCGCGGCCTAAGCCGCGCCGGTCAGGCGTTACAGGCCGGCGTTCTTGTACAGGCCGCGGTAGTCGATGGCCTTGGCGCCGAACACGTGGCGGCACTTGATCTGCACGCCGTCGACCTCGAAACCGTTCTTGGTTTCGGTGAAGACACCCTCGTGGCCTTCCAGGTAGGCGTACTCGATCGTGTCGATCGTGTTGGGCTCGGCCGCGGCGAACCATGCCGTGCTGCTGGCGTCTTCCAGGCGCGGCTCGCTGATCGGGACCAGCGACGGACCGAACACGTTCTGGTCGACGCCCTTGCTGGCGACGAAGTTGGCGCTGGTGATCTTGAGCGCGGGTTCCTCGAGGGAAGGCGGCACGACCAGGTAGCGCGGGCGCACCGTGATGTACTGCCCCTCGAGCCCTTTTTGCAGGGTCATCAGCTTGCGCATCTCGGCCAGCGGATTGGTCTTGGTCGGATCGAGCGCGTCCGACAGCTTGGCGGCGGTGCCCAGGTTGCCGTGGGTGGCATGGAACAGCGCCACGCCATCGGCCATGACCGGGTTGCCGGTGAAGATCGCGTACACGATGTCGCTTTCCAGCTCCGCGGCGCTGGCGCCGAAGGACTGCGGGATGCGGGTCAGCGCGTCCAGGTCGTCGTTGATCACCGTTTCCCAGCTGATCGCGACGATGCGGCCGTACTTCTGCACGGCGTACTTCTCGGCGCCGTCGCCGATGGTGCCGTGCTCGTACTCGGCGCCTTCCAGCACGCGCTTGAGGTTCGGCGCGCCGCCCAGCTGGGCGCGGCTGATCTGCTTGAAGTCCGGCAGCGTCGCCTGGCGGCTGAACGGCACGAAGGTGCGGCCGGCGGACTGGTAGCCGGCGCGCAGCGTCTTCGTGACGATGTTCTCGAGGATGGCGGGGAAGTCGCTGGTGGTCTGCAGCGCCGAGATCGCGATCTCGGCGCGGGACATGCCGCGGGTCTTCTTGCCCGCACGCTCGAGCGAATCGCGGGCCATGTCGCCGAGGTCGAAGCCGCGGAAGCCCTTGGACTTGTCGTCGAGCTTGTGCGCGGCGGGGTTCACGCGATGCAGCACCGACTGCACGGCGCCTTCGCGGTAGGTTTCGGTTTCGTCCTGGTTGCCGGCCTCGGCGCGGATGTTGGCGCTGGGCGTGGTATCGGAGCCGAGGAACGCCAGCAGCTGCTGGCCGGCGGCTTCCGGCGTCACGTCGACGTCGTCCTCGCACTTGCGCAGCAGGGCGGCCAGCTTGGTCTGGTCGAGGTCGGTACGCGTCTGGAACGCCGCGAACTGGGCGCGGATGGCATCGCGGCGAGCCGCCAGGGCCGCCTTCTGTTCGGGGGTGAGCATGGTCGGATCTCCGGGGTTGTTACCGGCATCCGCCGGCGAGGGTTGCGCAGCCGCAGCTGGCGGATTCGGGGTGTTGGCCGGGGGCACGGCCGGTGCCCCGCCGCGGCGCTCCGCGGCGGGGGCCGGCTTCGTCGGCGGGGGGGCATTGGGTGCGCGCAGCGCGGCGGCGACGGCCATGCCTGCGTAGCGCGGGGAAGCGCCTCGGGCGCTGATGCGCTCGAGCAGCTGGCGGGCGAAGGCGCGGGCGTTCTCGTCGGGTTCGGCGGCCTTGTTGTCGGCTTCGGCCACGGCGTCGGCAAAGCCCTCGGCAACCGCCTCCTCGCCGGTGTAGTAGTGGTCTTCGCCGTCCTTGAGCAGCGCCAGGATGTCGGTGCGGGACTTGCCGGACTTCTTCACGTAGGCGTCGGCCATCGAATCGCTGAAGGTGTCCAGGACGTCGGCGTACTGGCGCAGCTCCTTCGCGTTGCCCATCACCCCGCCCCAGGGCGCGTGGATCATGAGGATCGAGGTCGGCGGCATCGAGACCGTGTCGCCGGCCATCGCGATCAGCGACGCGCTGGACATCGCCACGCCGTCGACGGTGACCGCCTTGGTGGCCTTGTGCCGCTTGAGCGCGTTGTAGATGGCCAGGCCGTCGGCGACGCTGCCGCCATAGCTGTTGATGCGGACGTTGATCGTGGCGACGGTGTCGTCGAGCTCGTTGAGCTGCTGCGCGACCGACTGCGCGGTGACCGATTCGCCCCACCAGCTGTCGCCGATGTCGCCGTAGATCAGCAGCTCGTACTCGCTGGCCGCATCGTCGACGGGCTGCAGTCGCATCTGCGGCTGGATGTGCGGGCGGTCGCGATCGCGCGGGCCAGCCTGGGGAACCATGGCCAGACAGCCGAGGATTGCGGCGGTGAGCAGTCGCTGCTTCATGCGTGGTCTCCATTGCCGACCGTGCGCAGGCGCGGCGCACGGGCGCGGGCGTTCTGGCTGTCGGCGTTGTCGGGATTCCGGCCGTCGCCGGTGTCGGGGTTGCTGGTGTCGGGCGCGGGTTCGGGCCGATCGGTGCGCGCATCGGAATCCAGCACCAGGTCGAGCTCGTCGGCGAGGCGACGCTCGCGGGCGAGCTGCTCGAAGGTGTCCTGGAAACGGCCGCCACGGTCGGCGATGACCTGCTGCAGGGACTGCATGCCGGCGCGGGTCATGGTGACCAGCGCGTCGGCTTCCTTCTTGGGATCGATCCACGGCATCTTCGGGCCGCGGAACTCCGCCTGCTTGATCGTCTCCGGGCGAATGTTCGCCGGCACCACCAGCGCGCCGCTGGCGATGGCCATGTCGATGAAGCGCTCCCAGATCGGACGCACGAAGCGGCTCACGAAAATGCCGGTGAGCATCCGGTAGCCGTCGTAGCCTTCGACCAGCTCCTGGCGCTGGGCGGAATAGGTGCCGTCGTAGTCGCCGGCGAACGCGGAATAGGTCAGCGTGCAGGCACGCGCCGCGGCGCGCAGCTGCGACATGCGGAACCGATCCAGCGCGGTGTTGGGCCGGTTCGGGTTGAGCATTTCGATCTCTTCGCCTGGCAGCGTGTCCTGGAACACGGCACCCGCCTCGAGGAAGAAATCGCGCGGCTTGTCCTCTTCGCCGGCCACGGGCGGCGGTGGCGTCCAATCCATGTTGACGTCGCGCTTGACGTAGGCAGCGATCGCCGCAGCAATGCGGGCGGCGATGCGCTCGGATTCCTCGTAGTCCTTGAGGTCGAGCAGGCGCGTGATCGCGCTGGCCAGGATGCTGATGCCGCGCAGGCCGGACAGGCGCTCGCGGTTGGCCAGGTGCAGCATGCGTTCGGCCGGCACCCGCTTGAGGTCGCCGGTGGAGAAGAAGCCGCCGTTGCCGGGATGCGTCTTGTAGACGTAGAAGGCGGTCGGCTGGCCCCAGGCGTTGCGCTCGATGCCGGCATCGATCGTCGGGTTTTCGCCGGTGTGGTTGAGGGGCACCACGTCGGCCTCGAGCAGCTCCAGCGACAGCGGCACGCGCGAGCCGTGCCTGATGAAGGCGCCGTTGCCTTCGACCAGCTGCGTGAACTGCTCGCCATCGCGCAGCCAGCTGCGGCAGGCAAGCTCCTGGACCTGCACCCAGTCCAGGGTGCGGGTCACGTCCGGATTTCGGGTCCACTCGCGCCACAGGTTCAGCAGGGTGCGGGCGAAGGTGTCGTCGATGTCGTCGTAGTTGGCATCGTCCGGCTTGCCGCCGATGCGCGGCATCGGCTCGATGCTGACGCCGGTCGGGCCGATGATGTTGCGGGTGAGCGTGAGCAGCGCGCCACGCACCAGGTCGTGGTTGCGCTCGAGGTCGCGGGCGATGGCCCGGGTGGTCGCCGCATCGCGCACCACCTGGCGCTCGCCGGTGCTGTTGTCCTTCGATTTCTTGTGGCGCTTGCTCGGCTTGGCGGCCTCGTAGGCAGCCAGCACGTGCCGCGCCTGGGCGCGCTTGACCGCATAGCGCGGCGCGATGCTGGCGATGGCGCGGTCGAGGGCCTTCACCGGCGGCAAAACACGGCGGTGGTGTAGCGCAACCCGCCGCGGCCGGCGGCGGCTTCGGTCTCTCGCTGCAGCTGGGCTTCCAGCTGGGAGATGGCCGTGCGGATCTCGGCGAGGTCGGCTCGCGTGAGCTCGCGCTCGCCGAAACGCACGCGCTGGCCCTTGAGCACGGATAGCTCGGCGGCCTGATAGGCGTCCAGTCGTGCTTGGGTGGTCGACATGGACACCCAAGCTATAGATGGAGCTAGTTCATTTCACGGTGACGCGCGAACTATTTTCAACCAGCGGCAGCGCGCTTGCTCGCCTTGGTCGGGTGGTACTTGTAGGCGGTGACCTTGCTGCACTTGAAGTCACGCATGATTTCTCGCAGCGCCTTCCCTTGCGCCCAGGCCTCGGCGATGGCGGCGCCATCGATCGGGTCGCGGGCGCGATAGGACACCCGCAGCCCGGCCAGCACATCGAGCTGCACGGCGCACAGCGTGTCGGCCAGCTGCAGGGCCTGGTGCGCAGGCAGCCCAGCCATGGCCGTGCAAAGGTTCCGCGCGAAGGCCTCGCGCAGCTGGTCCACCATCTCATCCGCTTTCGCGTCGTCGCTCATCCGCCCCATCCTCTTTTGTTGCCGCCATCGGTGCCCCACCCGCCGCGCCGTGCGGCTGGTTTGGCTGAAGTTGTTTCACGGGAATCCGGCCGCGGCCCCTTCGTCGCGCCGCCACCCCGCGTTTCACGGGAATCCATCGCCACCTTCCCCGCGCTTGCCAGCAGCCGCGCCTCGCGCGCATCCCAGTCGGCCTTGGTGGCGCGGTGCAGGCGCAGTTCCGGGTGGTGCGTGGCGGCGTAGGCGTACACCCAGGTATCGAGCGGCTCGTTGCGCGGACCGCCGCGGCGCTTCTCGAAGCGGTTCTTGGCGGGGTTGTATGTCTCGCTGACCAGGCCGCCGAAGTAATCGGGCGACAGCTCGTCGCTGAAGCGGATCTGGCGGTCGCCGGGCTGCTTGTCGGCGTCGGCGGACAGGCGGCTGTAGAGCAGGTGCTTGATGCCGACGGTGCCGACGTGGTGGATGCGGATGCCGCGCTTGTCGTACTGGCCGCGCCAGTTGACGTCGACCATGGTGCCCTTGGACAGCACCGGCGCGTTGTTGGCCTTGGCGCCGAAGATGACCAGGTGCCGCTTCACCAGCTTGCGGCGGTTGTAGGCCTTGACGGCTTCGGTGCGGTGGCCTGCGGCGTCCTGGGCGCTGGCCTCGATGCGCAACATGCCGCCGCTGCCGTGTTCGATCGGGCGGTTGAGCAGGTCGGTGAGCGCGGTCCAGACGTCGTCTTCAGCCGGGTCGCCGGGCAGCTCGACGTAGTCGATCGGCCAGCTGCGCAGGCCGCGGCCCCAGCCGACCAGCTGCACGGCGAGGCGGTTGTCCTGGGTGTCGATGCCGGCGGTGACGGCGAGCACCCAGTGCGGCAACGGGCGCAGCGGCAGCGGTTCGACGCGGTCGGCGATCAGGTTGTGCTTGACGGCGCGCATCGCCGGGTCTTCCCAGCATTCGGCGAGGCGGTCGTTGATGAAGGTCTTGAGCTTGGCGGGATCGTTCTGCGCTTCGATCCACATCCGCACCAGGTCGAGCCAGCGCGGGCCGAGGCCGAGCTGGTAGTACAGGCAGTTGATGGTGTAGCCGCGCATCGGCGCGCCGGGGTTGCCCGGGATCCACTCGCCGGCGGCGATCATCGCCGTCTTCTGGTGCTCCTCGATCACCACGCCGCACTCGCAGCAGGCGTACCAGCACTGCGAACCGTCGGGCGACCACTGCAGGCCGGCCCATTCCAGCGGCTGCATGTGGCCGCACTCCGGGCAGGGCACGTGATAGCGACGCTGGTCGGACTTGTTCCAGAGCTGTTCGGCGCGGCTGACGCCGCGCACGCCAGGCGTGGTGATGTAGAGCCGCTTGCTGGTGGCAGGAAAGGAGGACGTGCGCCCTTCCAGCATCGCCACCGGATCGTCGCCGCTGCTGAGGTTGTCGGCGAACTCGTCGAGCTCGTCGACGATGAGCGTGCGCACGGTGGTGGACTTGAGTCGGCTCGGACTGCCGGCGTGCTCCAGGTACAGCTGGCCGCCGGCGAAGTCCTTGAAGGTGCGGGTGTTGCTGGCGTCGCGGCTGGCGACGCTGGTGAGCGTGCGGCGCACCGCCGGCGTTTCCTCGATCAGCGGATTGAGCTTCTGCGCGATCCACTTGTTCATCGACACTTCGCCCGGCAGGCACACCATCACCGGGCCGGGGTTGTGGTCCATGGTGTAGCCGAGGCCGTTCTCGGCCAGGGCGGTCTTGCCGAACTGGATCGGGAACACGCAGACGATGTCGCGCACCGCGCTGCGCGCCGACAGGCAGTCCATCGGCTCGCGCAACGGCGGGTTGCGCGAGGTGCGCCAGCGCCCTGGCTCAGCGCTGCCCTTGGAGGACAGCACGCGGTTGGCGTCCGCCCACTGCGACACGGTCAGCGGCTTGCGCGGTGCGATCGCGCGGCTGATGACGGTGGCGATGCGGGCGGTGGCGGTCATTGCACCGAAGCTCCGCCGCGCCACTCCGGGTGCTGCGCAATCCATTCCGCGACAAAGTCACTTGCGACCTTCTGCGCAACCAGCCGGCTGATGCGATTGGCAACGCGCTCCTGCATTGCTTCGATCTCTTCTCGCAGAATTTGCTCCGCCTGGCGCGTGTATTCGTGTTCGTTCATGGGGTTAGGCTTCCTCCGCCTTTGCGATCGTTCCCAACTTCCGCGACAGCTCCTCGAGCGCATGCTCCAGCGCCTCGCCGAGCACGACGCGAATCCGGCCTTCGTCGGTGAGCGCTGCGAGCTCGGGCGCGACGGTGTTGGGCAGGTTCTCCAGGCTGGTGCGGAAGGTGGCGACGGCGCCGCGCACGGCGTGCTCGACGTGATCGGCCTGCAGCAGCTCGCCCAGGCTGATGCGGTAGTCGCGCTCGGCGGCCTTGGCGTCGGTCTCGGCCTTGTCGGCCAGCGCCTTGGCGCGGCGGCGGGCGTGGCCGTCCTGGACGGCGTCGCCGAAACTGGCGGGGATCGGTTCCTCGCCGTCGTCGGGCGCGCCAGCTTGCGCAGGCGGCGCGGCCGGTGGCGGCGCCTGCCCTGCCCCACCCTTGCCCCGCGCGGCGGCGTGGCGGGCGGCGACGCCGGCCTTGGACGGATCCGCTGTGGCGCGGATCAGCGCCAGGGATTCGGTCACGCGCACGCGCTTGCCGTCTTCGGTGAGGACCAGGCGGCCGGCTTCCTTGAGCTGGGTGACGTAGGACGCCGAGCGCTCGCCCAGGACGCGGGCGAAGCCGGAGAAGGAGGCCGTGCCGGTCTCGTGGCGGGCCTTCATGCCAGGACCCCTCTTCCACCACTTTTCAGGGCAAGCAGGTGAAGGAGTGCCGCGCCCGCGCGCGAGCGCGCCTGTGCGGCATGGTGCGCATGCCGCACGGGATGCCGCACGGCTGCAGCCCGCGCCCCGCCTGCGTTGTGCGGCATGTGCGGCATGTGCGGCATCCATCCACGTGCGCACGTGCATGGCGTGCGGGTGGCGATGGCGGCGTTTCGTGCGCGTGTACGCACGTAGGGATTCATGCCGCACATGCCGCACAGCCCAATACTGGCGCCGATTCCATGCCGCACGGGGATGCCGCACCGATAGCGCACATGCCGCACGGGCCCGGGCGCGATCACTTCGCCACCCCGCGGTACTCGTCGATCATCTGGGTGCAGGTGGTCTTGCAGCCGCCGAGCCAGGCCGCCTCGGGCGTGCCTTCAGGCGGGACCACCTGGCCCATCATCAGGAAGGCATGCGGGCCGTAGGCGCGTTCGCTGGGCTGGTAGCGCTTGCGCAGCGAGGCGACCCCGCGCTTGCGGCTGAGCGCGTTGATGAACTTGGGCTGCGGCGCATGGCGGACGCCGTTGTCGCTGCACCATTTCTTGTAGGCGGCGTACCAGTCGGTGGCCAGCCCGGGCATCGCCTCGAGGTTGGGGATGTCGTCGGCGATCAGCTCGTCGAAGAAGCGCATCGGGCTGTCCAGCCCAAGGCCGATCAGTTCGACCTTGGCCGCGGTCAGCGGCGGCAGCGTGGCCGGGCCGAAGTCGCCCAGGTCGACGTGCAGGAGGTAGTCGTGCAGCGCGGCGATGCCGCCGTTGCGGATCTCCTCCATCACCGCGACGTAGTAGTCCTGGCGTTGTTTCTCCGGGGTCCAGATCACGCAATGGCGGCGGTCGTCTTCCTCGAGCACCACCGGCATCGCCTCGTTGGAGAGGAACACCAGGTTGAGATGGTTGCGCTCCCAGTAGGCGGCGAAATTCTTCGGGTTGATGCGGATGCGGTCGCCGGTGATCAGCGCCTTGAGCTTGTTCTTGATGTGGTAGACGTCCGACCGCGCGACGACCTCGTCGGCGATCATGAACAGCTTGCGGCTGGCCCAGTCGTTGAACTTGTCTTCCACCGCCGACTGGTCGAGCACGTCGCCGTACTCGCCGTAGATCTTCTGCACCGCTTCGAAGAACAGGTTCTTGCCGGTGCCCTGCGGGCCATGCACGACGACGGTCGACTTCATCTTGGCGCCGGGGTGCTGGATCGGATAGGCGATCCAGCGCAGCACCCACTGGAAGAGCAGCTCCGCGTTGCGGTCTTCGCTGCACATGTAGCGCAGCAGGTCGAGCAGGCGATCGCAGTCGCCGGCCTTGGGTTCGGTCGGCCAGCCGGCGTAGAGGTTGCAGGTGATGTCGGGATCCTGCCCGGACGGATCGAAGCCGACCTCGCGGATGCGCACGATCTGGCGGTCGCTGGATTCGGCCCAGGCGCGGTGGATGTACTTGTTGACGCAGGCATCGCGCATGTCGCTGATCGACATCAGGATGTGCTCGCGGCGATCGAACACCGCGCCGCTGTGCGCGTACACCAGGGCGTACCGATCGAGCAGCTCGCCGGTCGATTGCGTCGGCGACAGCCGCTCCCCCGCCCCGTTGGTGGTGGTCGGCGCGCGGCTGGCAACCGCGGCCCAACGCAGCGCCGAGAGGCGGGCTTCGATCTGCACGCGGACGACGTGCAGGCCTTCCAGCACGTGCAGGTCGTTGAAGTCGGTGAGCTTGTGGCCGTTGGCGGCGTGGCGTGCCTGGCGCGCGTCCTCGTCGGCGAACGCGGGCGCGACCAGCTCGCCCCCCACGGCCAGGGCGGCGGCGCCGGCGGAGGTGATGCCGGGGTTGCCTTCGGTCCAGGCGTCGTCGTCGGCGCACAGCAGGATCTTCGTGCGCGGATAGCGCTTCTTCAGCGCCTCGGCCACCGGCATCAGGTTGCCGGCGTCGAACGCGACCGCGACCGCATGGCCGGTGGCCATGTGCAGCGACGCCGCGGTGGCGTAGCCCTCGGCGACCAGGACCACCCAGTCGGGCGAGCCGATCAGGTGGAAGTGGCCCTTCTTCACCAGGCCGGCCGGCCAGAACTCCTTCGCGGGCCGCTTGACCTGCTTCGCCGTGGCGGCGGTGCGCAGGAACTGCAGGCCGTGGATCCGGCCGCTGGTGTCGAGCAGCGGCAGCACGGCGGTGCCGTTCTTGGTGTAGCGCAGGCCGTAGCCGGAGACCTTCTTCGCGGCCAGGTAATCGCTGTCGCCGTCGGGCTCGAGCCGGGCCCATGCCTGGGCGGCACGCTCGGCGGCACGCTCGGCGTCTCGACGGCGCACGGCGTCGGCCGCCTTGCGATCCTCGGCCAGGCGCAGCTTCAGCGCCCGGCGTTGCTCCTCGCTGATCGGCGTCTTGCGCAGGTCGATCTTCTGCGCGTGGTTCTCGTTGCCGCGCCACACGCCGAAGCTGCCGACCAGCAGCATGTCGCCGGCGGTGGTGGTGAACTCGTGGAGGATGTACCAGCCGCGCTTCTCGCGCCCGCCGTCGACGGTCTTGCAGCGGACAGGCCGCGCCGCGCCGACCTCGAGGTGGTCGACGACTATCCCGGCCTCGCGCAGCTGGCCAAGGACGTCGTCGTAGTTGCCGGCAGCCACCTTTCAGTAACTCCCAGGCCCGCTAACTACACGGAAAACGCGGTCCGAATTACCCGCGTAGGCGCCCCCCAGGGAGGACCCATGCCCGGGGTCGATGCCCTGCCCGCCGTGCACCGCCGCGCGCATGCGCCTGCGTCGCGCGCACCGCGCGTACCAACTCACACGGGGAGATGGGGCGCAGGGAAGCCCTGGCCGAACGCAAGGGGCACCCAGCCCCAGCGGTGCGTGTTGCACCGCTCCCCCGTGTTGTTGCGTCATTGCGAATCAGGCTCCGGCAGCACCAGCACCAGGTCGCCTTGGCGCTTGCGTTCGTAGGGTCGCGAGCTGCGCAGCTGCGCGTATTGCTGCTCGGCCACGTCCGCCGGCAGCGTGGGGTCGGCGCCGTACAGCGCCTGCAGCACGCGTGACAACCCGCGCTGCGTGGCCGCACTCGGCGGCCGGGGTATTGCGCGATGCTGGCGTCGCGCGGCTCGCATGCCTCAACCCCGCCTCCATCGATTGAAGTGCGCCGCCTGCGCCTCGTCCGCCTTCTGGCAGGCCAGGCAGAGCTGCGCGCCGAGCGCGGTGCGTGTCGGGGCGATCGGCTCGCCGCAGTCCAGGTTGGCGCAGGTGGTGCGGCCCGCGGCCACCGGCCGCGACCGGTGGCGCTTGAGCGCATCGTCCACATGATCGGCAGCCAGCTGCTGCACGGCGTCCATGGCGTCAGGCATCCGCGCTGCCCCCCATCAGCAGCACGCGCCGCAACGCTAGGACTTCCTCGCGCAGCTCGCGGTTTTGCCGTTCCGTTTCGCTTTCGCGCCGGCGCAGGCTGTGCAGGTCGTAGCCGCGCTGGTACAGCATCCAAAGCAGCGGCGCGTCGTTGCCGCAGGCATCCATGACCTTCTCGAGCTTGGGCCAGACGATGCCCTCGGCCCCGGACTGCCAGCGCGAGAACTGCGCCTTGTCCACGCCCAGCTGCAGCTGCAGTTCCTTGTCCAGCGCGAAGCCGCCGGCCTTGGCGCACAGCTCGATGGCCGCGCCCAGGGATTTCTCCCGGGCAACCTCCTCCGGGCGCACTTCCACGGGCAGGGCGAGCTGGGCACTCAAGAGCTCGCAACCGTGTTGAGTGGCGTTGAGAGGCTCGGGCAGGCAAAAAAAGAGGCATGCCCACCGCCACCGTCCTGCCCTTCCCCGCCCGGCCGCGGCTCAGCCTGGTGCCGATCCGCGCCTATGACGCCAAGACCGGCGTCGGCCCGGTGGTTGCGGTACTGATTGCCTACGTGGTCGACGGCGTCGATCGCCGCCGCAGCCAGGCAACCGCCCACCAGCAGCACGATCAGAACGACCATCAGGACGGCGGCTGTGCGTGAAGCGCGCACGTCAGGCTGCCTCGCTCGCCGGCCAGACATCCGGGCGCATGGATTCCTTGGGGACGCATTCCGGGCCGATCTCGCCTGTCGCACGCTCGATTGTCTGTGCAAGCTCGACACTGGCCCGCTTGCCACGCCAGCCGGTAGCGATCTGCCACAGGTAGCCGGGAGAGCTCCCGGTGGCTGAGGCCAACTTGGCCTTCCGCTCCGGGTCCGCAATGAAAGTTGATAGGTCCATGTGGCCGCTATTTAGCCGTGGGCTAAATGATTCTGTCAAGCCCCGGGCGAAACACCGCCGTTTAGCTGGGAGCTACGCTTCCGCCATGGACGTGACCGAGATCCGCACCACAAACATCAGGTGGCTGACGGAGGAGCTGACCCACGACGGGCGCACGAAGAAGGCGGCCGCGATCGCCCTCAACTTGAGCGCGTCTTATCTCAGCCAGCTTCTTGGCGGGAAGAAGATCGGCGACGACGTGGCTCGGAAGATCGAGCGGGCGCGAGGGCTTGTCCACGGCGCCATGGACCAGCCACTCTGGACTCGTGACGCCTCAGCCGTCGCGGATGCTCGAGGTTCGTACCATTCTCACCTTCTGCGAATTGATCCCGAAACAATCGCCTCCGCACTGAAGCTGATCCGGTTGTCCTTCCAGAATCTCGATCTCGAGATCGACCAGGAAGAAAACGGCACCCCACTCGCATTCGCCTACCAATACCTCTTGGAGCGCCAGGAGCGGCAGGTCACAGCCGAGAACATCATCGACTTCAGCGCCAGGTTACGCAGCAGGCTGAAGGAGATGGCGGATGAAACAGGGGAAGAAGGTGGATCTCGAACTGCTGGCGGAAGTCATCGCCGGCACGGTGAAGGGCGTCAGGCCAGCTAAGCGGCCCCAATGCATCGAGCGGTTCCGCTTCGATGAGATCACGCGTGACGCATGCATCCGGCGCATCCGCTACTTGCGCAAGGCATATGGCCTGCAATGGCTGGTTGATCAGGCAACCTTCAACCGCCCGGCCCTTGAAACGCTTGAGGACAGCGAATTGAGCGCACTCCTCAGCACAATGGAAAGGGCGCGCGAATGCGCTGTGGAAGGCATCGCATTCGAAGACGCTGGCCTTGTGCGGGATACATCCAGACTGCTACCCGGGGCCGCAACATGAAGCTGATCCTCGCAACGTTCTCCCTTGCCCTTGCTGCCTGTTCGCCGCAGGCCGCTGCACCAACAGCAACGATGCCGGCGCCCGAAGCAATCGCACCGAAGAGCCAGGCCGAAGCCCGGTCTCGTATTGCACCCGGAGTTTTCAGCAAGGACAGCCGCAGCGACCTCCCAGGAACTGCCGCCAAGCTAGGGGATGCTTTCGATCGCATCCAACAGGTCCGCGAGGCCGCCGCACACCGAACGCTTGATAGCGGCAGATGCGATTACGTCGACTTGGTCGAGGTGTCCGACACGAGCAAAAGCGACAACATCAAGGTCTTCGTCGACTGCCGGAACGGCCAGCGCTTTTACCTCGACGAAACCATCCTGGCAGCCGGTGGAATCGCCATTGGCGCCACCCGACCCTAAGATTTAGCCGCTGGCTATTGACAAGATGATTTAGCGCGTGGCTAAATCCGCCTTGCCCGGCATCCCGCCGGCAGGGCACCGCCCCGGCCGCACTCCCCTCGGCCTGACGCGGATCCGCCGCCGCAGCGTTTCCAACCCCTGGACGCTGCGGCGGCTGCCCTCCACCCGTTGGAGGCGCCGATGGAACTCCTCGCGATCATCCTGCGGCTCGCGTCTGTGCCCGAATTCTGGGCCGGCGTGGGCGCCACCCTCTTCATCGGCCTGGCCGGCCTGATCGTCCTGCTGGTGTTCGGCGACCCCGCCGAGCCCGCGACACCCGCCCAGACCCCGGACTGGCTCAAGACACACAGCGAGCTGACCCGCGCCGCCGCGGCCCGCCAAGCCAGGGCAGACGCCGAGCGATGGGGCAGGCGTGAACGCCGCGATGGCCCCCGCAGCCACGGGAGGCCGCAGTGATGGCCACCGTCGTGCCGCTGCGCCCCTTCCGCAACGCGCTGGACCAGGCCGCGCGCCTGGGCAGCCGCGAGCCCCGCCAATCGATCGTCGCCCGCGTGCTCGGCGACATCCACGACGGCCACCACCCCTACCGCGTCGCGCAGGACCTGCAAGCCATCCGCCTGGCGCAACCGCGGCCGCTGACTGGCGGTGCGGCATGACCGCCCGCCAGCTCGCCACCCTGATCCTGGCCGGGATGGACGTCGCCATCTGGACGCGCGTCGTGCAGCTGGTGCTGTCATGAAGCCCGCGCACATCTTCAACCCGCACCTGATCAGCCGCATGGCCAAGCGCACCGTGCCTGGCGAACCGGCATCGCTCACGCCCGAAGAACTGCAGCACGACGAACTGCTGCGCTTCGAAAACCGCGACCGCTACTGCGCCCAGTCCGCCGCCAGCCGCGACGGCCACGTCGCCGACCTGCCGACGCGCCAGCAGCTGCAACTCATCGCCTAACCGCACCCCTTCCTTGATCGCCCGCCGGCGACGGCGGGTTCTTTTTCCGCCGAGATTCCGATGCCCTACACCACCGACCTCCTCACCCCGCTCGAGCGCGACGCCCTGCAGGCCGCGCATCACTCGCCCACCCGCTGCCTGGTCCGCACCTCGGGCGGATACATCGGCCACCAGGCCCGCGTTTCGACCAGCGGGATCAAGCGCATCCGCGTGTTCACCGGCCGCCTGATCAACCGCCTCGAGCGCGAAGGCCTGGTCGACTTCGACAAGCGCCCATGGCCCGACCGCGCCGAGCTCACCGCCGAAGGCCTCGCCCTGGCCGAACAACTCGCCGCGGAAGAAGCGCAGCGGCCGGCGAAGGCGGTGCGGGCATGAACACCCCTTCGCGCGAGGACCGCATGGTTGTAATCGAGCGCGACGCCGACGGCACGCCGACCGTTTGGTGCGACCCGGAGATTGCCGACCTGGTGGTCGCGCTCAACAAGGCCGGCGTCCGCACCGTTGCATCGTGCAGCGGGCACGAACACCGCCCCGGCAGCATCGCCCTCGCCGATGGACGCTGGCTGACGATTGCGTCCGACCGAGAGACGCACCGGCGAATCGAATCAATGTTCCCGGTGGACATCAATGGCAACCCGCACACCCTCTCGCCTGCGGGGAAGGGTGGGTTGCAGGCCATCGTCGCAGACATCCGTCATTCGGCGCTGGTGGACGACTATGAGCCGCAGCAGATCGCGTTTCTCGAATCTATCGCAGATCGCCTCGCCACCGAGCAGCCCGCCAGCAGCGCGCCGCCGGGGGTGATGGTCGGATGTTACGTGGTCGACGAAGCAAGCTGCGTTCCGCACTTCCATCCGACTTATGGATCTGGCCTGTTCGTCACGGCGGCCGCCATTCTTGCCCAGCCAGCGCCGGCTGCCGCCGTCACCTGGCACCGGTTTGAGGATCGGATGCCACCGAGTCAGGAATGGGTCATGGCGAAGTCTCGCCTGACCGGTGCGGTCACGCCGCTAAGTGTGCTGACCGATGAGGCGGCGGCCGACCTGATCGAGCGATACGAGGGCTGGCATGCCATCGTCGCACCCGCTGCCGAACAAGACGTGCCGCAGGGTGGCGATGATGGCGTTGTTCCGCTCGACTTGGAGCAGCACGAACGCGAAGCGCTGAACTATCTCGGCTCGGCGCTCAAGGATCGAAACTCCAAGCGCGCAGTCGATAAGGCGCTGGCGCTGTGCGACTTCTACGCAGGCCGCAATCAGTTGACCTTCTGCCACCGCGACCTGTTGCAGCGCAAGCTGCTCCCAGCCGCCGCGCCGGCAGTAGCGAAGATGTGGCTTGAACTGGTCGAGCAAATCGCCGCGCCGCTGAACTGCCGCGCTTCGGAGCATGTTGACGCCAACGCACATGTCATCGCTGCTGCGCGTTGCCTTGCCGCCACCCAGCCCGAGGCGCGCGGGGTGGAGGCTGCGATCCGCGAAGTCCGCGAGGCTGAGATTTTTTCGGATGGCGTAGAAGCCGATCTGCACATGGCCGGCATCCACGGAGAAGCGGCGGCCTTCATGGCTGGACGCCTCGCGGCGCTTGACGAGTTGACCGACACCCTCGACGCAGCCCCAGCCGCGCCGCGTGTGCAGCCATCGTTTACGGAATTGCAGGCATGGGCGCTGGCGAACGGCCACAGCGGCAAGACCAACGATGAAGCCTATGCCGCATGGCGGTCTGCGAACGCGCAGCATGACCGGGTGCAAGCCGATGAGCTTGCGCAGGAATGGCTCAAGTACGCGCGAGACCTTCGCGGCGACGGTTGCTACAGCTGCTGCGCCGGAACATACGAGCACTGCGCCGCGCACCTGAAGGCCCTTTTCGGGAAGTGCCCGCACCCAGGCTGCAAGTTCACCGACGGCAAACCCTGCGCTTACGCCCACTGCCCTCAGCAAGGCTCGATCGAGGGCACCAGTCGATGAACCGCACCCAGCGCATCCTCCGCTTCGTCGCCGCCAGCAAGAAGCCGGTGACGCTCCCGCAGGTAGCCGCGGCCGTGGCCGACGGCGACACCAGCCCGCGCTACCAGGTACGCATCGCCGCCACGCTGTGCGCGCTGCACCAGTGCGGCAAGCTCGAGCGCACCGGAGCCCCGCGCGCCTACCGCTACACCGCCACCGCCCGAGCCCTGGTCGACGGCCGCAAGATCGACGCCAGCGGCAAGCCGCGCAACAAATCCACGCAGCCGCGGCCCCGCGCCACCCGCGGCCTGGGCAAGCCCAAGCCGGCAACGCCCGCCGCTGCCAAGGCACCGCGCCAGGTGATGGACAACCAGCGCTTTGTCATCACCCGCGGCGGCGCCCGCGCACTGCGCCCCGCTGGCGAGCGCGAAACCGTCGCCGAGTTCCTCAAGCGCGGCGGCCGCATCCAGAAACTCAAGCCCGGCGAGTCCAGCAGCCCGCTGTTCGAATCCGTGCGCGAACTCAACGCCAAGACCATGCGCCAGCGCCTGGCCGTGGCCGACAACGACCCCGACACCGACCTCGACGACGTCGCCGACATCGCCGCGATCGCCAACGCCTGACCAGGAGAACGCAATGCAAGACCAGCCCGGCCGCCTCGACGGCCCCGACTTCCTCGAGAGCCTCGCCGACGCCGAGGCCGCCCAGAACAACCACGTCAATGCCGACGCTTACCGCCAGCGCGCCTACGAGTGGCGGCAGCTGAAGGCCGACTACGACGCCATGCGCGACCGCAACACGCAGCTGCAGCTTTCGCTGGATGCCGCCCGCGCCAACCTGCAGAAGGTGGCGTGATGAACACCCAACTCGACATGACCCGCGTCCCGCTGCACCAGCTCGCACTGTCGCCGCGCAATGCCCGCAAGACCGGCGGCGCCGACATCGACGGGCTGGCCGCTTCGATCGCCGCGCACGGCCTGCTGCAGAACCTCACCGTGGTCGTCAACGACAACCCGGCCGACGGCAGCATGCATGTGTTCGAAGTGGTCGCCGGCGGCCGCCGCCTCGCGGCGCTGCAGCAGCTGCAGCGCGACGGCCGCATGGCCGCGGACGCCCCCATCCCGGTGCGCATCATCGCCGACGACGACATCGCACTGGAGGCCAGCACCGCCGAGAACACCCTGCGCGAGAACATGCACCCCGCCGACCAGTTCGACGCCTTCAAGGCCATGGTCGACGCCAAGAAGCCGATCGAGGACATCGCCGCGCACTTCGGCGTCACCGAGCTGTTCGTCAAGCAGCGGCTCAAGTTGGCCAACGTCGCCCCGGACCTTTTCGCCATCTACCGCGAAGGCCGCATGCACCTGTCGCAACTGCAGGCCCTGGCCGCCACCGACGACCACGACGCGCAGCGCCGCGCCTGGGGCGGTCCCGAGTTGCATGAATGGCAGCGCGAAGCCCACCACATCCGCCGCCGCATGGCCGACGGCGGCATCAACGCCAACAACCCGGTCGCCCGCTATGTCGGCCTGGACGCCTACGAGGCCGCCGGCGGCGTCGTCCGCCGCGACCTCTTCAGCGGCGACACCTGGTGCGAAGACCGCGCCCTGCTCGACAAGCTCGCGCTCGACCGCATGGAAGCCCACGCCCAGCAGCTGCGTGACGCCGGCTGGTCCTGGGTGGACACCTTCCCCGAGCTGCACACCGGCTTCCTCGCCACGTATGGCTACCTCGCCGGCGCCGAGCCCGAGGACGACTGCGTCCTGCCCGAAGACCAGCGGCGGCGCCTGGACGCCATCGAGGAACGCATCCAGGCGATCGGCGACATCGACGCCGACGACCTGAGCAACGAGCAAGAGCGCGCCCTGGATGAGGAACTCGAGGCGCTGCAGGACGAAGGACAGCAGATCGAAGCCGTTGCGGAACAGCGCTGGCCCGCCGAGGCCATGCAGCAGTCCGGCGTCGTGATCGGCATCGATACAGATGGTGAGCTCACCATCTCCTACGCCCGCCTCCGGCCCGGCCAGCGCCCCGGCGCCGCGGCGCCCAACCTGGGCGCCTCGCAGGCCCAACCCGGCAAGGCCGGCAAGCCCAAGCCGAAGAAGCCCGAGCTCAGCGCCGCCGTGCTGCTCAACCTGTCCGCCCACCGCAGCGAAGTCGCGCGCCACCACGTCCGCAAGGATCCGCACCTCGCGCTCGCGCTCCTGGTCGACATGCTGATCTCCGACCTCAAGCACGAGCACAGCAGCGCCGGCGTGCTGCGCTTCAACACCCTCAGCGCCCGCGACCCGCGCAACGGCATCGCGCCGGACATCCACAAGGCGCTGGCCGCGGAGGAAAACGCCGGCGCCGCCTGCTTCAAGCCGATCCCGCGCAAGGACCGCCTCGCATGGCTCGTCAAGCAACCGCAGGCCGACCTGCTGCAGCTGCTGGCCTACGCCCTGGCCACGCGCTTCGACGGCCTCACCGAGAGCACCGACGGCCACAAGGGCATCGACCAGCTGCACGCCATCATCGGTTTCAACATGGCCGACCACTGGAACCCCGGCTGCGACAACTTCCTCGCCCGGATCCCCGCCGCGCTCACTCTGCAGGCTGTCACCGAAGCCAAGGGCAAGGATGCCGCCGCCACCCTCACCGGGCTCAAGAAGGACGCCCTGGTCGCCCAGGCCGCCAAGCTGCTGGCCGGTACCGGATGGCTGCCGGCGCCGCTGCGGGGGCCAGGCTATGCCGCCAAAGCCGCCACCGCGCCGGCGGCCGCGGCCAAGGGCAAGCGCAAGCCCGCGAACAAGGCCGCGAAGACGAAAGGCAAGAAGCCAGCCGCCAAGAAGCCGGCGGCGAAGAAGGCCACGCCGAAGACGAAGCGCAAGGAGGGCTGATCGTGCGCAACCACCCGATCGTCAACGGCAAGCCCACCACCTTTCCCCGGCTCGCCGAGCGGCTGGGGATCGGCAAGGACGGCGCGCGCAGCCGCTACAACCGGCTGGCGGCGCTGGGCCCGGTCACCCTGCACGCCCTGCGCGCAGAAGACCGCATCAAGGCCGAGCGCGCCAAGCGCGACGCCCGCATCATCCACGAGCGCCAGATCAAGCGCCGCCCGCTGTGGAGCGTTGCGGCCCGCGCGGGTGTCGACCTGAGCCCGCAGCGGATCCAGCAAATCGCCGGGAGCCTGAAGTGAGCTCGCCCCTGGTCTCGGTGCCGATCACCGATGTTCGCCCGGACCCGAAGCAGCCGCGCACCTACTTCAAGGAATCCGCGCTGCGCGCCTTGGCCACGTCGATCAAGAAAACCGGCCAGCGGCAACCGATCACCGTGCGCGCCCGCCGTGCCGGCGCGCAACCGCCCTTCGAGATCATCGACGGCGAACGGCGCTGGCGTGCCTGCCAGCTTGCGGGCATCACCACGATCCGCATCGATGTCGAGAATTCAGATCTCACCAGGCACGCCAGCCAGCACCTGATGTCGCTGGCCAGCAATTTCATGCGCGAAGGCCACACGCACATGGAGATCTCGCACGCGCTGCAGTACCAGGTCGATGCTGCGATCGAAGCCGGCCAGAGCCGCGGACAAGCGGTGCAGGACCTGGTGGAAGCCGTCGGCAAGTCCGAGAGCTGGGTGTATCAGTACCTCGGCCTGCAATTGCTCGATGCCGACCTGCAGGCGCTCATGCACCCGGACACGCCGGACAAGACCCGGCTGCGCTTCCCCGAAGCCGTGCTGATCGCCAGCCAGCCGCCCACCAGGCAGCGCGGCATCTACCGCACGGCCATCCGGGCCAACCCCGCCCAGCGCATGGAGTGCATCCGCAAGCTGATCGCGGCCGCCAATGGTGGCCTGCGGGACCGCCGCAACAAAGAGATCAACGGCACCACGACCCGTTTCTTCGCCCGCGTATCGGCGGAGGTCGAGCGGATGCTGGACTACAAGCAGTCGGACTTCCAGAAGGCGCTGGCAAAGATCCCTGCGCCGGAGTTGAACGGATTTCGCGCCTCGCTAGCCATGCTGTTGGACGCGGTCGATCGCGCAAAGAGGCTGGCTAAGGCGCGATGATCGGCCCGATCCTCCAGCACGAGGACCTGCAGCGGCTCTGCCGCCCCGACGGCAGCCCGGTACCGTCCCTGGCCACCGTGGAGCGCTGGGCGCGTAAGATCGGCCTGCGATACACGTACGACGGCAAGGGCGGCCTGCTGAGCACCGTTGATGCCCTCAATGCCGTAATCGGCGTGCGCGCCGCGAACGACGAAAACAAGCTGCAGCCCGACCAGGTGTTCTGATGCCACGCGGAAGGCCCCGGAAGCACAATCCAACCATCCCCGCCCACATAGACCAGCTCAAGCTGCCGGCCGGGATCTACTGGGATCGCACCGGTGCGGGCCGCTGGTACGTCCTCGAGCGCGACGACGCCGGCGGCAAGGCCACCGCAACCACGGTCGCCGGGCCGACCGCCAAGCTCTCCGACCTCCACGCCATCATCGAGTCGCGCAAGGGCGGATCCACCAAGGGCAGCATCGCCTACGTGCTGGATCGCTTCCACGCCAGCCTGGACTTCAAGCAGCTGGCCAGCACCACACGATCGCACTATGAGGATTACGCCGCCGCGATCAAAGCCTACCCGGCCAAGCACGGGACCTTGGGCGAGTTGGTCGTTGATCGCCTCGGGCCGCCTGTGTTCCGCCACTTGGTCGACACCATCGCCCAAGGCAAGCCCGCCACGACACCGGGCGGCAAAGCCACCCCCGGCTACCCCACCAAGGCTAACCACTGGCTGCGCTACCTGCGCCGCGCCTTCGGCTGGGGCGTCGAGCATGACGCCTGCAAGACCAACCCCTGCCGCGGGGTGCGATGCGTCAAGGAGGTCCGCAACCACCGGATGCCTGAGCTCACCGTCTTCCGGGCGGTCCAGGCCTACGCGCGGCGGTGCTGTGGCCTTAAGCCCCGAGAGCGTGGCGCGCTGCCCCGGTACTTAGCTGCGGGGATGGAGCTCGCCTACCAGGCGCGCCTGCGCGGCATCGAGGTGCTGACCCTCACCGACGCCCACGACCTCGAGGAGGATCTCCAGACCAACCGCCGCAAGGGCAGCCGCGACAACCTGGTACGCAAGGGCACCGCCACTGCCCAGGCGATCGCCGAACTGCAGGCCTACAGGAACGAGATCTGGACCGCGAAGAAGCGCCAGGTGCCGATCCGCGCGGAACAGCGGCCACTCCTGGTCAGCGAAGACGGCGAGCCGCTCACCCGCTCAGGCTGGAACACGAGCTGGGGCCGCCTCATGCGCAACGCGGTGCGAGACGGCGTCATTACGGCCGAGCAGCGCTTCGGCCTGCACGGCCTGAAACACCGGGGCGTCACGGACACGAAGGGCGACAAAAAGCAGGCGAGCGGCCTGACCGATGCAATGGTGCGTCGATATGATCATGAACTGCCGCGGGTAGAGCCAGCAGATGATTGATGCAAAGCAGCTCGCGACCCACTTAAATGAGTATCGCTACGATTTCGGCATGACTCAGCCAGGCGTCGTGGCGCGCTACACGAGCCTATTTTCGAGGCTGCAATTCACCGACTTAGCAGAAGATGCCCGAGTCTATCTTGCGGCTGAACTGATCACGCAATGCACACCTCGGGTCGGAAGTGTCGCCACCAATGGGGACTCCACACTCTACCTTCGCATGGTCGCCGCTGATATTTCGCACTGGCCATCTGAACGCGGAAACGCTGGAAGGCGCTTGAAACACATTGCCTACGCTTTGGATACGTGCAGTGCAGGTTTCCTTGAGCCACCTGGCGTCTTAGCAGCCACGTTCCTGCTGCACCAGCTTGAGTTCTTCTTTCGAATGCTAGCTCCGCACATCGACGCCGGAGGAGCGTTCGTCAACGCCCAAATGAAGCGAGAGGCTGAGTTAACGCTAGAGAAGAAGATTTCGCGGGACCGGATCAGTTCGATCGAGGCCGCTTACGCTCTCGCCATGTGCGACCAAACCAGCTTGGCAATAAAAACGTTGTCCCGGTTGGACGCCGAGCTCGGTCCGACCTCCACTTACGACAGAACCCTGAATACCCTTGGCGATCGTATCGGCTATATGCGACACCAGGTATCCCACGGGTACTGGGCTGACCCGTCGGCGGACGGGCTCTTTTATGGCCTGATGACTGCGATTGTCCTGTACGGCACGTGCCTTTTTGAGCGCGAGCCTCGCCTGTCCAGAGCCGCCCCAAACGCTGGCCTCGACTGATCTTCCAGGATAGTTTTCAGGAGGTTCCTGATTCCCCAGTGGGGACCATAAGGTCCCAGAGCGGCTTCGATATCGCGTACCGCCCGAGGAACGCCATCCTTTTATCTAGCTTGGCGGCTTTTTCGAATGAGCGCCCCGATGTTGTCTTTATATTCAGGCACGAAAAGAAACGGCACCCAGCGTTCCGGAATCCGCAGTAGCTCTGCGATGCCTGAGTCTAGGATCTCTTCGTCGCTGCGACGCTGCTGAAGCTCAACCCGCTTTTCCTCCGGGCAGCAGATAGCAAATGCCATCCAGAGGCATTCAATTTCTGACTGCATCTGTTCTGTGCGGTGTGTTTCTACGTTCTCGCACATGCCGATCAAAAGCGACTCAAGTTCGTCAGCATTATTCGTTGACTCCCATGGGTCATCGAACAAATGCATGAGTTCCTTAAATTCGACGATACGACGCCAGCGCTCGTTATTCTCCCGAGCAATTACGATCACCGCGGTGCCGGCTTGTTTGACAAATGGATGCTCGGTATTACGTGCAGACACGTAATAGCCAAGCATCATGTCAACGTTTAGCCCGGAAACTAGCAGCCGGAAAGGCTTCGTCGGGAGCAAGTCGCGGATCTTGGCTCGAACGTCGGTCCGACTGATCGGGACCTCTAACGTCTGAATATAGTCGTAAAGGTCCCCGAAACACATGCGTCTTAAACGCAGCCGTCTTCAATGACTTCGAAATCACCTTTCGAAATGCGATCGATCGAGGCAGCCAACTCTTCAGCTATCTGTGCAGGCGTTGCATTGCGGTCATTGCCTGGGAACATCTTAAAGTTAGACGCGCGCAGACCGCTCTCGCCAAAGAGCTTGTCTTTAGCAATTTGCAGTTGTGTGGTCATTTGCGTCTCCATTTCTTCCTCTTCGCTTCTCTATGCCTACTCTCATAGGCGTGCGGGCGCAGTGAACCGCAACCCGTAACAAAGGGGTCGTCTGACCTGCCTTTCGGCAACTCGGCGTCCCCTCGCACGTGGAACAGTACAACAGGTCCTGTGAAACCTGCTGTGGATAACTACCTATTCCCTAACCTTTGAGTGGTCTACACGGACCATTTATCCACGTCTTAAGCAAATTGTTCAGTATTCGTTAAGATTAAAGTGGATTCGGTCAATAGGGACAAACGAAACCTGGTGGCGAATCGGTCAACCAACAACCGTGAAACCACGAGTTCGTTGTGGACTTTTTCAGGAGAGTTTTCAGGAGTCGCCCGGTTATCCACAGGCGCAATCTCGCAAGCTGTTGATTTAAATGGCGCGCCCGGCAGGAATCGAACCTGCAACCGCCGGCTTAGAAGGCCGGTGCTCTATCCGGTTGAGCTACGGGCGCCCGGGCCGGATTGTCGCATCGATGCCTCCGGCGGCGGACTGCCGGCGGTCGGTGGTCGGGGTAGAGGGATTCGAACCCCCGACATCCTGCTCCCAAAGCAGGCGCGCTACCAGACTGCGCTATACCCCGCCGATTCGGAACATCAGGTCCTGCCCGGGACTCCCGTGGCGCGCCAACGCAACGAAAGGCCGGCTATTGTCGGGAGCGCACTGCAGCGTGTCAACGCGGCACGCGGCTTCGTCCCGGCGGCGCGGCCGGCCGGTTCAGCCCGCGGCGCGGCCGGCGATCGCCCTGGCGAACGCCATCGTGTTGCCGCTGCCACCCAGGTCCGGGGTCAGCGAATCCTTCGCCTCGAGCGTGGCGACGATCGCCTCGCGCAGGCGCGTGGCCTTCTCCGGCATCCCCAGGTGGTCCAGCATCTGCCCGGCGCCCAGCAGCAGCGCGCAGGGATTGGCCTTGCCCTGCCCGGCGATGTCGGGCGCGGTGCCGTGCACGGCCTCGAAGATCGCCGCGTCGGTGCCGATGTTGGCGCCCGGCGCCAGGCCCAGGCCGCCGACCAGCCCCGCGCACAGGTCGGAGATGATGTCGCCGAACAGGTTGGTGGTGACGATGATGTCGAACTGCTCCGGGCGCATCACCAGCTGCATGCAGCAGTTGTCGACGATCAGCTCGTTGCAGGCGATGTCCGGGTACTGCGCGGCGACTTCGCGCGCGACCTTGAGGAACAGCCCGGAGGTCGACTTCAGGATGTTGGCCTTGTGCACCACCGTGACCTGCTTGCGGCCGGTCCGGCGCGCCAGGTCGAAGGCATAGCGGACGATGCGCTCGGAACCGCGCCGCGTGGTCTTGGTGATCGAGGTGGCGGTGTCGCCGTCGGCCGACAGTTCCTGGCCTTCGGCGCTGTAGGCGCCCTCGGTGTTCTCGCGCACCGTGACCAGGTCCACGCCCGAGGGGAAGCGCGACTTGGTGTTCGGGAACGACTTGGCCGGGCGCACGTTGGCGTACAGGTCGAAGCGCTTGCGCAGCTCGACGTTGATCGAGCTGAAACCGCCGCCGACCGGCGTGGTCAGCGGGCTCTTCAGCGCAACCCGGTTGCGGCGGATCGAATCCATGGTCGCGGCCGGCAGCAGTTCGCCGGTCTTTTCCAGCGCGACCAGGCCGGCGTCCGCGAATTCGTACTGCAGGCCGACGTCCATCGCGTCGAGCACGTGCAGGGTGGCATCCATGATCTCCGGGCCGATGCCGTCGCCGCGGATCACGGTAATGGTGTGCGTCATTGGGGGGTTCCGACTGATGGGGGCCGCGGGAAACCCGTACGGCGCCGTGTGTGAGCCTTGGAATTATGCCGCGCCGCGGGCGCCACTGCACGGCCCGGGCGCCCTGGCGCGCGGAAGCAGCGCCGTCCGCGCGGTCTCAGTCGTGGGGGTGCGCGGCGGCGGGCCCGGCCGCGCCACTTTCGAGCGTGTCCAGGAAATCGACCGCCCGGCGCAGGTGCGGGATCACGATCGAACCGCCCACCACCAGCCCGACCGAGAACGCCTCGAACATCTCGTCCCGGTCCACGCCTGCTTCCGTGCACTTGGCCACGTGGTAGCTGATGCAGTCGTCGCAGCGCAGTACCAGCGAGGCGACCAGGCCCAGCAACTCCTTGGTCTTCACATCCAGGGCGCCGGCCTGGTAGGTCTGGGTGTCCAGCGCGAAGAAGCGCCGCATCACCTGGTTGGGTTCGGCCAGGATGCGTTCGTTCATGCGCTGCCGGAATTCCGTGAACTGGGCGATGCGATCGTCTCCCGCCGCCGGGCTCATGCCACCTCTCCCGCAAGCAGCGGCTCGAGTTTTCCGGCGCGATGCAGCGCCATCAGGTCGTCGTAACCGCCCACGTGGGTGTCGCCGACGAAGATCTGCGGCACGCTGGTGCGCCGGGCGCGGGCGACCATGCGTTCGCGCTCGGCCGGCTCCAGGTCGATGCGTACCTCGTCCCAGGCCAGGCCCCTGCTCTTGAGGAAATTCTTGGCGGCCACGCAGTAACCGCACATCGCCGAGGTATAGAGGGTGATTTTCGGCATGCAGGCGGGGCCGCCGGGGCTGGACTGCTCGCTCAAGTGGATTCTCCTGAAACTTGCGGGAAGCGCAGTGGTCCAATATGGGCATGGCCGCGGTGCTTTTCCAGTCGCCGGCCGGCGACATGCCGCGGTCGCGGATTAACGGCGGGTTCACGCCTGTCCACGCCGTGCCGGGCATCCTCAAGCCTCCCTTGCCGTCTCTCCCTGCCGAGTCCCCATGCGCCCCGCCTACGCCGCCGCCCTCCTGACGCTCGCCATCGCCGGCGTGCTGCTGCCCGCCGCGGGCACGGCACAGGACAATCGGCTGCCCGACATCGGCTCCTCGGCCGGCAGCGTGCTGTCGCCGGCGCAGCAGGAGCAGTACGGGGCGATGACGCTGAGCCAGTTGCGCAACTACGGCTACACCCTCGACGACCCGTTGCTGGGCGGCTGGCTGCAATCCATCGGCGAGCGCCTCGGCGCGGCCAGCGACCAGCCGAAGCAGCCCTTCACCTTCTTCCTCCTGCGGCAAAGCGACATCAACGCCTTCGCCACCCTGGGCGGCTACATCGCGGTCAACGCCGGGCTGGTGCTCGCCGCCGACAGCGAGGACGAAGTCGCGGCGGTGATGTCGCACGAAATCGCCCACGTCACCCAGTCGCACGTGCTGCGCGCGGTGGAACGCGCGCAACGCGACAGCATCCCGATCCTGCTGGCGATGCTGGGCGCGATCGCCGTGGCGCAAAGCAGTGGCGGCAATTCCAGCGACGACGCGATGATGGCCGCGGTGATGTCGGCGCAGGGGCTGATGGCGCAGCGGCAGATCGATTACACCCGCGGCAACGAGTCCGAAGCCGACCGCATCGGCATCCGCACCCTCGCCCGCGCCGGCTACGATCCCACGGCGATGGCCGGTTTCTTCGAGCAGTTGCAATCGGTAGTGCGCAGCAACATCAGCGACAGCCGCGAGGGCACGCCCGGCTACCTGCAGACCCACCCGGTGACCACCACCCGCATCAGCGAGGCACGCGACCGGGCCCGGCAGATGGCCGGGGAGCTACGGCCATTCGTGCCCAGCGCCGGCGCCAGCGACAATCCCTTGCTGCCGGCCTCGCTGCGGATCGCCGCCAGCGCGGGCGCCGGCGGCGCCAGCGGCCAGTTCCCCTGGGCGCACGAGCGCATGCGCGTGCTCAGCGCCGATACCCCCGCGGCCGCGGTGCGCGAATACGACCGCATCGGCCGAGCCGGGACGCTGGACGATGCGCAGCGGTACGGGCTGGCGCTGGCCCATTACCTCGACGGCCATCCGGCCGTTGCCGCCGCCGAACTGGAACCGCTGCTGGCCGCGCATCCCGGCGACATCTGGCTGAGCCTGGCGCTGGCCCAGGCCGAGGCGCGCTCGGGCAAGACCGCCGCGGCCGATGCCCGCCTGGACGCCCTGTCGGCGCGGATGCCCAACAACCGCGCGGTCGCGTTGACCCATGCCGGCATCCTCGCCGAGCGCAATACCCCGGCCGCGGGCAAGCGCGCGCAGGCACTGCTGCGACCGCTGCTGGGCAGCGCCGCCGACGACCCGGTGTTCCAGCAGACCTTCGCCCGCGCCAGCGAAATCGCCGGCGACCCGGTCCGCGCCGGCGAAGCCTATGCCGAGGCCGCCTATCTCAACGGCCGCCCGGAACAGGCGCTGGTACAGCTCAACATCCTGAAAAAGCGCGACGACATCGACTATTACGCCCGGGCCCGCATCGACGCCCGGATCGCCGCGATCACCCCGACCGTGCTGGAACTGCGCCGCCAGGGCATCCACGACGAGGATCTCGACCGCAGGTGACCCCCGGACGGCGCCGGCGCACCGTCACCGATCCGTCATGAAACCGTAGTCTACTGGCGCGGCACCCCACCACGGACCCGAGCCGACGTGCAAAAGCGCATCCTGATCGTCGACGACGAACCCGCGATCCGCGACATGGTCGCGTTCGCGCTGCGCAAGGGCGACTACGAACCGGCCCACGCCGGCGATGCCCGCGAGGCGCAGGCGGCGATCGCCGACCGCGTCCCGGACCTGATCCTGCTCGACTGGATGCTGCCCGGCACCAGCGGCCTGGAACTGGCGCGCCGCTGGCGCAAGGACGCCCTCACCCGCGAGGTCCCGATCATCATGCTGACCGCGCGCGGCGAGGAGAACGACCGCGTCGGCGGGCTCGAGGCCGGGGTCGACGACTACGTGGTCAAGCCGTTCTCCGCGCGCGAACTGCTGGCGCGGATCCGCGCGGTCATGCGCCGCGCCCGGGAGGACGACGAGGACGGCAGCATCGCGGTCGGCGCATTGCGCATCGATGGCGCCGCGCATCGCGTGTACGCGCGCCTCGACGGCCACGACGAACCCGTGCCGATCGGCCCGACCGAATACCGACTGCTGCATTTCTTCATGACCCACCCCGAGCGCGTCTACTCCCGCTCGCAACTGCTCGACCACGTCTGGGGCGGCAGCGTCTATGTCGAGGAACGCACCGTCGACGTGCATATCCGCCGCCTGCGCAAGACCCTGGAACCCAGCCGGCTGGACGCGATGGTGCAGACCGTGCGCGGCGCCGGTTATCGCTTCTCGGCCGCGGCCTGAGCCACCGTCCGCGCGGCGTGCAGCCCGCCGCCGCCGCGATTGCCTAGACTAGCCCCATGCCAACCCGCGCCCGCACCGCATGGTTCACCACGCTCGGCCAGCTGGCGCTGGTGCTGGCGCTCGCGCTGGCACTGGGTTTGTTGCTGGGGCACGCCGGGCTGTTGCTGGCGCTGGCCGCGCTCGGCGTGGTCGCGTGGCATTACTGGAAGCTGCGCGGCGTGCTGCTGCGGCTGACGGCGCGGCAACGTTTCGAGCCATCGCCGGGCAACGGCGTCTGGAGCGAACTCGACCGCCTGCTGCATCGCGGCCAACAGGACATGCGCAGCCACAAGCGACGCCTGATCGGGATGCTGCGCGCCTACCGCGCGGTCGCCGACGCGCTGCCCGATGCGGTCGTGGTGGTCGAACGCAACACCCAGCGCATCGCGTGGTTCAACGCGGCGGCGAACAAGCTGCTCGGCCTGCAGTATCCGCGCGACGTGGACGCCCCGCTCGGCGCGCGGTTGCAGCCGCTGCCGATCGCGCAATGGCTCGCCGCCGGTCGCAATGCCGAACCCCTGGCCGATGCCGCCTCGCCGGTCGATCCGGAGCTGCGCCTGAGCCTTCGCCTGATCCCCTACTCCGAGGACCTGTGGCTGCTGGTCGCGCGCGACGTCAGCCGCCTGATGCGACTGGAACAGATGCGCCGCGACTTCGTCGCCAATGTGTCGCACGAACTGCGCACGCCGCTGACCGTGGTGCACGGCTACCTGGAAATGCTCGATCCGGCCGAGCACCCGGAATGGGCGCCGATGCTGGCGGAAATGCAGCGCCAGTCGCAGCGCATGACGCAGCTGGTCGAGGACCTGCTGACGCTGTCGCGGCTGGAAGCGCAGGACGCGCTCGCCGACGAGGACGTGTCGATGGCGCCGATGCTCGCCACGCTCAGGCGCGAGGCCGAAGCCCTGGGCCAGCACCGGCACACGATCAGCGTCGAGGATTCCGCCGGCGTCGACCTCTGGGGCTCGACCAAGGAACTGCACAGCGCGTTCTCCAACCTGGTCGGCAACGCGGTGCGTTACACCCCGGCCGGCGGCGAGATCGCGATCGCATTCACCCGCGGCGCCGACGGCGGGGCGGTGCTGTCGGTGCGCGACAGCGGCTACGGCATCCCCGCTGCGCACCTGCCGCGGATCACCGAGCGCTTCTATCGCGTGTCCACCAGCCGTTCGCGCGAAAGCGGCGGCACCGGCCTGGGCCTGGCCATCGTCAAGCACGTGCTGGGCCTGCACCAGGCCTGGCTGGGAGTCGAAAGCGAAGTCGGGCGCGGCAGCACCTTCTCCTGCCATTTCGGCGCCGGGCGCGTGCGCCCGCGCCAGCCGCAGGATGCCTGGAGCATCGCGTGAGCAAATCCTCCGGCCCATCGTCGAAAAAGCATCCCGGCCGCCGCGCCGCGCCGATGCCGGCGCTTGCGCCGGGATTGCCGCCGGATCCGCAATCCGACGATCCGCTGCGCGATCCGGCACTCTACGCCAACCGCGAGCTGTCGCAGCTGGACTTCAACTTCCGGGTGCTGGCGCAGGCGCAGGATCCTTCGGTGCCATTGCTGGAACGGCTCCGCTTCCTGTGCATCTCCTGCACCAACCTCGACGAGTTCTTCGAGATCCGTGCCGCCACCGTGCGCCACGCGCTGGATTTCGACGTGCCGCCGGGCCCGGACGGACTGCCCCCGGCGGTCGTGCTCAAGCGCATCCACGACCGCGCCGCCGAGCTGGTGCAGGCGCAGTACCGCTGCTGGAACGACGTGCTGCGCCCGGCGCTGGGCGAGGCCGGGGTGCGGGTGCTGGCGCGCGACCACTGGAACGCCAGGCAGACCCGCTGGCTGCGCGCCTATTTCCGCGACGAGATCATGCCGGTGCTGTCGCCGCTGGGACTGGACCCGGCGCATCCGTTCCCGAAGATCCTC